>NZ_FOZY01000009.1:0-66801 GCF_900116245.1 Methylobacterium sp. yr668
AGACGCGGGCCGATCTTCCGGCAGTAAACCTTTCCCCAAAAGGGCGTATCCGGTATTAGCCCTAGTTTCCCAGGGTTATTCCGAACCAGAAGGCACGTTCCCACGCGTTACTCACCCGTCCGCCGCTGACCCCGAAGGGCCCGCTCGACTTGCATGTGTTAAGCCTGCCGCCAGCGTTCGCTCTGAGCCAGGATCAAACTCTCACGTTGAAGAGATTGATCTGGCCGATCACGTATATTCTCAGACGGAGCCTCACATCGACCAAGTGCCAGACGCTTCACAGCGCCAGAACACCCGTCGGTGAGCTCAGAAAGAAGAACAACAGATCGGCACAAGTCTACTCACGCCAGATCCCAAGACCCAGCCGCAAGGACAAACGCCGCCCGCGTCTCCCTTCCTCAATCCAACTTGTCAAAGAACGCCTCAGTCGCCCGAGGCTCATCAGAGGCAAACAGAAGACCGCCCGGCAATCCCGCCGGCCAATCCCGCCGCTTGTCAGAAGATGGCTCAGCGCCCGGTCCACTTCCGCGGCCGGCGCCGATGAGCCGGGGTATAGATCCACGGTTCCCGGCCGTCAACAGGCTTGTTGGCCGGGAAGCCGATTTTCTTGGACTCCGCGGACGACAGGCGTGTGACGCCCGATTCGCCCTCCCGTTGAGCGTGCTCAGGCCTCGAGGCTCAGGGTCATGCCGTCATAGGCGGGCACGATGCCCTCCGGCAGGCGTGCCGCGAGGGCGCCGAAGTCGAGATCCGTGTGCAGGTTGGTCAGGACCGCGCGGCGTGGCTGCACCGACTCGATCAGCGCGAGGGCGTCCGAGACCGAGAAGTGGGTCGGGTGCGGGGTGTCCCGCAGGGCGTCGATGATCAGCAGGTCGAGACCGCGGAGCCGGGCGAGGCTCGCCTCCGGGATCAGGCTGACGTCGGGCATGTAGGCGGCCGCGCCGAAGCGGAAGCCCAGGGCCGCCTCGTTGCCGTGCTCCACCGGGAGCGATTCCACGGTGATCGCCCCCCCCTCCCCCTCTAGGGTCAGGTCGCGGCCGGCGGCGAGGTCGCGCAGGTCGAGGATCGGCGGGTAGGCGCTCCCGGGGGGCGTCTCGAAGCAGTAGCCGAACCGGGCCGTGAGCAGCGACCGCGTCAGGGCATCGGCGTAGACCGGGATGCGGGCCCGCATGGCGATCACCAGCGGGCGCAGGTCGTCGATCCCGTGGGTGTGGTCGGCGTGGGCGTGGGTGTAGAGCACCCCGTCGAGGCGCGTCACGCCGGCGTCGATGAGCTGCTCGCGCAGGTCCGGAGAGGTGTCGACCAGGAGCGTGGTCCGCCCCGCCCCCGACGCGCGCTCCACCAGGATCGAGCAGCGCCGCCGGCGGTTGCGCGGCTCCGCCGGGTCGCAGGCGCCCCAGCCGCTGCCGACCCGCGGCACCCCGCCGGACGAGCCGCAACCGAGGATGCGCAGGGTCAGGCTCGCCATCCGGATCTCCCGCTCCGACTCGTCACGCAGCGCCCGGGCGCGTTCCGGCGGCCTTGTCGAACAAGGTGAAGAAATTCGCCGTCGTGGTCCGGGCGAAGTCCTCGGCGGTCAGCCCCAGGGTCCCGGCCAGCGACCGGGCGGTGTCGGCCGTGTAGGCCGGCTCGTTGGTCCGTCCCCGGTGGGGCTCGGGGGCCAGGAACGGCGCGTCGGTCTCCACCAGGATCCGGTCGAGGGGCACGGCCCTGGCGATGTCGCGCAGGTCGTGCGAGCGCCGGAACGTGACGATGCCCGAGAAGGACACGTACAGCCCCAGCTCCACCCCGGCCTCCGCCAGCCGCCGCCCCGACGAGAAGCAGTGCAGCACCGCCCGGAACGGCGCCCGGCCCATCTCGTCGGCAAGCACCCGCTCCATGTGGTCGTCGGCGTCCCGGGCGTGGATCACGAGCGGCAGGCCGGAGAGCCGGGCCGCCGCGATGTGGGCGCGCAGCACCCGCTCCTGCACGGCCTCGGGGGCGGCGTCGGCGTAGTGGTAGTCGAGGCCGGCCTCGCCGATCCCGACGCAGCGCGGGCTGGCCTGGGCGAGGCCCGCGATCGTCTCGGCGGCGACGTCCGGCTCCTCGGCGGCCCCGTGGGGATGGGTGCCGACCGTGTGCCAAACCTCGGGATGGGCCTTGGCGATCGCCCGGTAGGTGTCGGCCTTGGCGACCCGGGTGGCGATCGTGAGCATGCCGGCGACGCCCGCGGCCTTGGCGCGGGCGATCACGCCCGGGAGGTCGGCGGCGAAGTCCGGGAAGTCGAGATGGCAGTGGCTGTCGATGAGCATCGGGTCTCGGGGCCGTCGGGCGGCAGGGTCCTTCAAGCGGCAAGGTCCTTCAGGCGGACGGAGTCTCGGGGCGCTCGAAGCGCGGGAAGATCGGCGCGGGGGCGGGGAGCGCCGTGCCGGGCACGAGCCGGCCCCCCTCCCCCACATCGGCGAGGCCGCGCCGGTCGGCCGGCACCGCCAGCAGGTCGAGGAGCTTGGCCGCCGCCCCCGGCACGAAGGGCTGGGTCAGGATGCCGAAGACGCGCAGGGATTCCAGCGTCGTGTAGAGCACCGCGTTCATCCGCGCCGGGTCGGACTTGCGCAGTTTCCATGGCTCCTGGGCGGCGAAGTAGCGGTTGGCCTCGGCCACCACGGCCCAGATCTCGGCCAGGACGGTGTGGAGCGCCAGCTCGCCCATGAGGGTCCGGGCCCGTGCCGGCAGGGCGTCGGCCTGGGCCAGCAGGGCCGTGTCGGCCGCGTCCAGGCTGCCCGGATCCGGCACCGCGCCGTCGCAGTTCTTGGCGACCATCGTGAGCGAGCGCTGGGCGAGGTTGCCGAGATCGTTGGCGAGATCGGCGTTGATCCGGCCGATGATCGCCTCGTGGCTGTAGCTGCCGTCGCCGCCGAACGGCACCTCGCGCAGCACGAAGTAGCGCACCGGGTCGACCCCGTAGGTGTCGGCGAGCTCGAACGGGTCGAGGACGTTGCCCAGCGACTTCGACATCTTCTCGCCCTTGGAGAGCAGGAAGCCGTGGCCGAAGACGCGCTTCGGGAGCGGCAGCCCGGCCGACATCAGGAAGGCCGGCCAGTAGACCGCGTGGAACCGGACGATGTCCTTGCCGATCACGTGCAGGTCCATCGGCCAGAATCTTTTTTGGGGGTTCTCCGCGTCGGGGAAGCCGGTGACGGTGAGATAGTTGGTGAGCGCGTCGACCCACACGTACATCACGTGGTTCGGATGCCCCGGCACCGGCACGCCCCAGTCGAAATTGGTGCGGCTGACCGAGAGGTCCTTGAGGCCGGAGCGCACGAAGCTCGCCACCTCGTTCCGGCGCGTGTCCGGCCCGATGAAATCCGGCTGATCCGCGTAGAGTTCCAGCAGCCGGTCCTGGTAGGCGGACAGTCTGAAAAGGAAATTCTCCTCCTCCATCCACTCGACCGGCGTGTCGGTGGCGAGGCTGCGGCGGCTGCCATCCTCCAGGAGCCGGGTCTCGGACTCGTCGTAGTAGGCCTCGTCGCGGACCGAGTACCAGCCGGCATACTTGTCGAGGTAGATGTCGCCGTTGGCCTCCATCCGCCGCCAGATCTCCTGGGCGGCGGCGTAGTGGCCGGGCTCGGTGGTGCGGATGAAGCGGTCGTAGGCGCAGTCCATCCGGTCGGCCATGGCCTGGAACCGGGCGGCCGTGCCGTCGACGTAGGCGCGCGGGGTGGTGCCGGCCCGGGTCGCGGCCTGCTGGATCTTGAGCCCGTGCTCGTCGGTCCCGGTGGAGAACAGCACGTCGTAGCCGTCGAGCCGGTGGAAGCGCGCGATCGCGTCGGCGGCGATCACCTCGTAGGCGTGGCCGATATGGGGCGCGCCGTTGGGGTAGGAGATCGCGGTCGAGAGACCGAACGTCTTTCGGGGATTCGCCGGGGCGTTGGACGTCACGTCTGTGGTGTTCCGGATGAGCGCGGGAAGCTGCCCGCGTTGTCGCGCGGCCGGCGCCGGGACGCAACCGTCGCCGCCTGCGGGCGCGACGGCGATCCTCCGCGGCGGCCGGCACCGGACACGCGTGATCGTCCGCGCGCGCGCGTGGCGCCGGGGGCATGGCCCGGGAGACGGCACGAGGGACGCGGGACGCCGCGGGAACCCAGGTGTCGGCCAAGTACGCGCGGGATCCGATCCCCGCGGCGCCCCGCGGCATCGACCGGGCATGGTCCCCAGCCGCTGCCGTCTGTCTCGTCGCGGCGTCTCCGACGTCCCGGTCCTGCGACTCCCCGTGAGCGGTCTCGGTCGCGGTGCGCGCACGCCGTGCCCGCACCTCCGGAACCCGCATCGGCGCCGTGGCCTTCCAGCCGTCCCCCGCCTCGTAGTGGGCGGGTCCGCAGGTCGCTCAGGGTCGGCCCAGAGGCGGGTCGGCGCGGGGGCATTTCCTCACCCCGCCGGGCACAGTGCCGCCCGGTCTCACGCCCGCATCCGAGGCACGCCCCGCACCGGTCCGTCGCCCGGGGCGATGGCGGCTGAGAGCCACCGACGCGGGCGCCGCCCCGTCCCCGGACCCGAACGGTCAGCCACCGGGCGGGCCCCCGAAGGACGCCCCGGGATCGCTCCCGGGCCGCCGCGGACAGGTGCGGTCAGGAAGCACAAAATAGGAACATTGTCAAGGGAAGCTGAGCCGCGCGCTGCGGTCGACGCGCACCTCTCCGTCATCGCGAGCGCAGCGAAGCGAGCCAGGGCGGCGCAACATCGGCAAGGTCGCGCTGCTGGCTCGCTTCGCTCCGCTCGCAAGGACGTCGGTGCCGAAGACTCATCGGCCGCGGGCACCGTCACATGGGCCGAGCCCTGCCGGCGTTCCGTCGCGCCGCCGGATCGGTGCACCACGCACGGCTGCCATCGACGTCACATCGGCCCGGAATGCCGAGCGCCAGCGGACGCAGATCCGCTCGCTAAGTTATTCTCGGAGCTTGAGGGACGCAGGAGCGTGACATATGAGCGATTCGAATCGGTATTGCGGGGTCTTTGTCGACGAAATGTATATAGAGATCGGACTTATGGCCGTACACGGTTCGATATATTGCGAATAACAGAGACAATAAGTCGATTATTGCTGAATTGGTCGATCGAATATGGGGGCGATGTGATCTATCTTTCGTTGATGTCTTGTCTTCAGGTCACGCTCCGGGGCATCCGGCTCCGCGCAACGGACGGGTTCTCCGGAGGCCGCGCGCCGGCGCCTCTCCGAGCGGCCTGAGCGCCGGGTCTTCTCGACGGCCGGGACACATCCCCGGACGCGCTTCAAGCTCTGGCAGGAGGTCGTCGCCGAACGGATCGGGCCGATCGAGCAGCGCCGGCGCGCCGACGGGCCGTTCGCGGGCGAGATCGAGATCGGCGCCGTCGGCCCGCTGACCTTCAGCCGGATCACCCAGAGCGCCCTCACGACCACGATCACCGCCGATACGGTCCGGCGCCGGCCTGACGGGCTGATCCGCTTGAACTTCCGTCTCGTCGGCGCGTCCACCTTTCAGCAGCACGGCCGCGAGGCGGTGCAGGGGACGGGAGACCTCACCGTCATCGACCATCACCCGGGCGTGCTGGACGCGCGCACGGATGGCCAGACCCTGGTCATGGCCCTGCCGCGGGAGCGCCTCGAGAGCCTGCTCGGACCGGCCCGGCTGTTCGCGGCCCTGACGATGCCCGCCGGATCGGCCACGACCCGCCTGGTGACGACCTTCTTCGGGGATCTGCTCCGGGTGAACCGGCAACTCTCCCCCGAGGCGGCGGAGCGCATGGCGACCATCGGCGTGGATCTGATCGTGGCCGCGCTCGCGGATCGGATGGCCCGGGAGGTGCCGCATTCCCTGCACGGCAGCGTCGTGGTCCAGCGCGCCAAGGCCCATGTCGAGGCGAATCTCGGCGACCAGACCCTCGATCCGCCCCGGCTCGCCGCCGCGATGGGCGTGTCCCTGCGCCGGCTCCAGGAACTGTTCCACGAGCGCGGCCAGCACATCTCCGACTGGATCTGGGAGCGCCGCCTCGCGGCGGCGGCCAGGCGCCTCTCCGATCCGGTCAGCCTGCACCGCCCGATCGGCGTCGTGGCCTACGAGTGCGGCTTCGCGACCCAGGCCCATTTCGCCCGGCGCTTCAAGGACCGCCACGGCCTGTCGCCCCGCGCCTACAGGGAAGCCGCGATCTTGCGCCTGTCCGGCAGCCGGCCGGATCCGTGAGACGCCGCGACTCCGGTGCCGGTCGCGGGCGGCCGGGACGCGGCGCCGGGACGAGGGGCGGTGCCGTGCCCCGGGGCACGGCTCCGACGTCGCGGCCCCCGCCGCCCTCACCCGGCGCAAGCCGCCTCCGGCCGCACCACTTCCCCGGCCGCGCGCCCCGCCGCGTCGAAGAGCGCGCGGCAATACGCGATCAGGCGATCGGTCCGGTCCGCGCCGCTCCGGAAGGCGATGTGCCCGTCCGGGCGCACCAGCACGAGCGCCGGCCGGCCCTCCAGCCCGTAGGCGCCGTGTGCCCGGCCGTCCAGATCCGACAGGACGGGCATCTCCGCCGCGATCAGGGGGCCGGCGAGGACGAGCCGCGGACGCAGCCAGGGCCAGGGCGCCACGGCCTGGACCGCCTCCAGAAGGAAGGGCGCCGCCTCCGGCGACCGTCCGTCGAAGCACAGGAGCGCCCAGCCCGTCGTCCATCCGTCCGGGTTGTAGAGGAACGGGAACAGGCGCGTGCGCACCCCGTCCCGCGTCACCGGCGCGTCCGGCGCGCGCTGGCCCGGCTTCGGCCCCGGCCGCAGCAGGTGCGTCAGGTTCGCGAGGCCCGACAGGTGATCCGCGTTCAGGAGGCTGCCGGGATAGGCGACGCCCATCTGCTGCATGTCGTCCGTCCCCTGCAGCAGGGAGCCCAGGTTCGGCAGCGCCTTCGCGGCCAGCCCCAGCACCGTGTCGGTGACGGGGCCGCGATAGACGGTCCACCGGAACCCGCGCACCTGCTGGGCGCTCAGCCGGGCGTGCTCGCCGCCGCGCTCGCCGTCGTAGGAGTCGAGGATGGCGGGCGCCGCCTCGCCCCGCAGGGTCATGGCCAGCCGCCACGCGATCTCGACCGCGTCGTGGAGGCCGGCATTCATCCCCTGGCCGCCGATCGGCAGGGACAGGTGCCCGGCATCGCCCGCCAGGAACACGCGGCCCCGCGCGTAGCCGGGGGAGACCCCGTAGGCGAAGCGGCTGTGGGTGAGCCATTGCGGGTCGCTCAGGGTGAGGGTCTCGTCGCCGGTGACCTCCCGGGCGAGGGCCTGGATCTCCGCGAGCGTCGGGTCGCGGTCCGGCACGCCGGCGTCGTCGGCCAGGAAGAACAGCCGGTGGTAGCCGCCCCAGACCGGCATGATGCCGGCGAAGCCGCGCGGGTAGTAGAAGAACCAGAGCTGGTCCGGCTCGGACCCGCGGCGCCAGGACAGCCGGGCGTCGACCTGCCGGTTCATGCAGCCCGCGAGCCGCTCGGGCTCGAAATCCAGGCCGAGCCGGGCGCGGACCGTGCTCCGGGCCCCGTCGGCGGCCACGCAGTAGCGGGCGCGCAGCCGCGTCTCCGGCCCGTCCGCGCCCCGCCGGAGGGTCACGGTGACGCCCGCCGCGTCCTGGTCGATGCCGGTCACCGTGCAGCCCCGGTCCAGCCGACCGCCGCGGGCCTCGAACGCGTCGATCAAGGTCCGCTCGATCACGTCCTGCCCGCTGTACAGGACGTCGGGATAGGGGCTGGCGACGTCGGCGATGGGGATCGGCGTCGTCGGCGCGCCGTCGACGAAGAAGTTGATGGTGCGGACCGCGTAGGCGTTCTCCGCCAGGGCGTCGCGCAGGCCGATGCCGGCGAGCAACTCCTGCGGGCGGGCCCAGAGATTGTTGGCCCGCGAGTACGCCCTGACCTCCGCGCGCTGCTCCAGGATCAGGCACGACACGCCGTGATGGCGCAGGGCGCAGCCCGCGGTCAGGCCGACGGGGCCCGCGCCGACGACGATCACGTCGGCGTCGTAGCCCGGGGCGGCGTGGGCGTCGGTCATCGGTCGGTCTCCTGTCGGCTTTCCTGTCGGGTCTCGTGCGGGGTCTCGTGCGGGGTCTCGTGCGGGGTCTCGTGCGGGGTCTCGTGCGGGGTCTCGTGCGGGGTCTCGTGCGGGGTCTCCTGCCGGGCCTCCGCGGCGATGGACGCGATGGCGGCGTGGGAGGCGCCGATCCGCCGCTGCAGGCCCTGCAGCAGCGCGGCGGCGGCCTCGACGGCCTCGGGCGCGAGGCCCTCGGTGAGCCCGTCCGACCAGAGGGCGTTGCGCGCCATCGCCTGCCGATAGGCCCCCGCGCCCCGCGGGGTCATGGCGACGAGGGGCGCGCGGCGGTGGTGGGGGTTGGGCGCGAGCCGGATCAGCCCGTCGGCCCGCATCTCGCCGACGAGGCGCTGCACCGACTGGCGGGCGAGGCCCATGTTGCGGGCGATGTGGGCGACGGGCAGCGGCGCCGGCGCGAGGGCGATGGCCCCCAGCACCTGCCAGCGGGCGCTGGTGAGCCCGAGATCCTGCACCAGCGTGTCGCCGGCCGCGAGCAGGTCGCCGTTGAGGCGGAACACCGCGACCACGAGGTCCGACAGGGCGTGCCGGGTCCGGTCGCGGTCGCGGGCTGTCCGAGGCGGGTCGGGCTCCATGGGGCACGTCCTGACGGCAGGATGTTGTCAGAATGACAGTATGCTGTCATCGCGCGGACAACGGCGCCGGCGCCGGACGGTTCCACGCCGGCGGCGGGCCGGATCCCGATGTCGGATACGGGGACGGGTGCCCGCCGGGCCCTAAGCCACCGCCGCGAGATCCCCGAACAGCGACAGCACGACCGGGCGCCGGTCGAGGTTGTAGATCGCCGCCTCCCGGGCGGCGCGGCCGAACCGGTCGGCGACCTCCACCAAGGCCGCGAGGCGGGCGGGGGGCTCATCCCGGCGCCGGTCGATCTCGGCCGAGACGAAGCGCAGCACCGCGTCCTGGGCGGCCTCGAACCGCGCCTCGGCGTCGCGGCCCGCCAGGGTCTCGGCGAGCTTGAGCACCCGGCCCCAGTCGGGCGTGCGCGCCCGCGCCAGCAGGGTCTCGATCTCGGCCACGAGGCCGGCGGTGACCGGATCGAGCATCGCGAGCGCGCGGGCGACCGAGCCCTCGCACTGGGCCAGTGCCCGGGCCAGGGCGGTCTCGTCGGGCTGCGCGAAGGGCTCGGGCAGGCCGCGCACCACCCGGGCGACGTCCTCGGCCGGGAGGGGGCGCAGCATCAGCGCCCGGCAGCGGGAGCGGATGGTCGGCAGCAGCCGGCCGGGCTGGTGGGACAGGATCAGGAACAGCGCGCGGGGCGGCGGCTCCTCCAGCACCTTCAGCAGCGCGTTGGCGGCGTTGGCGTTCAGGTCCTCGGCGCTGTCGAGGATGCAGACGCGCCAGCCCGAATCCGCGGCCGTCGAGGCGAACAGGTCGAGGGCGCGGCGCACGGCGTCGACCGAGATCTTGGTCGGCAGCGTCTTGGCGCCGGCGCTCCGGTGGCGGCGCAGGACCACGAGGTTCGGGTGCGACAGGCCCGCCACCTTGCCGAGGACGGCGTCGCCCGCCGGCACGGCGAGGCCCGCCGGGCCCCCGCCCCCCGGGTAGGCGAGCAGGCGCCGGGCGACCCGGTAGGCCAGGGTCGCCTTGCCGATGCCGGGGGCGCCGCCGATCAGCCACGCGTGGTGCAGGCGCCCCGCCGCGATGGCGGCCGCGAAGGCGTCGGCCGCGGCCGCGTGGCCGACGAGCCCGAGGGTCTCGCGCGGGCGCGGGATCCCGGCGAGGTCCCCGGGCTCGACGTCGTCGGCGGCGCGGTCGGTGGGCTTCACGGGGCGGGTCTCACGGGGCGGGCTTCACGGGCGGGCTTCATGGAGTGGGTCTCACGGCGCGGGCCGGCGGCCTCCGATCTGGGCGGCGCGCCCGCGCGACTGCTTACACGGCCGCCGGCCAGGATGGGACCGGTCGGGCCGGGACCGGCCCCGCCCGTACGGCCGCTCACGCGGCGTCGCCGCTCCGGCCCGCCCCCGCCGGCCGGTCGGGCAGGAGCGCCGGCAGCCGGGACGCGACGGCGGCGCGGATCGCCGCCTCGACCGCGTCGGGATCGCGGGACGCGTCGATCACCGCGCAGCGCCCCGGTTCCGCCCGGGCGATCGCCAGGAAGGCCTCCCGCAGCCGGACGTGGAAGTCGAGGGCCTCGGCCTCGAACCGGTCGGCCCCCTGCCCCGTCCGGGCGCCGCGCCCGGCCGCGCGGGCGAGGCCGGACTCGGGGGCGAGGTCGAGGATCAGGGTGAGATCGGGCCGGGTCGGGCCGACGACGACCCGCTCCAGGGCGTCCACGAGCCCGGGATCGAGGCCCCCGGCGGCGCCCTGGTAGGCCCGGGTCGAGTCGATGAACCGGTCGCACAGCACGGTCTCGCCCCGGCGGAGCGCCGGGCGGATCAGCCGGTCGAGATGGTCGATCCGGGCGGCGCTGAACAGCAGGGCCTCCGCGAAGGGGCCGTAGGGCTTGGCGACGCCGTCGAGCAGCGCCGTGCGGATCTCCTCCGCCCGCGGCGAGCCGCCGGGCTCGCGCGTCACGCAGACGGGCCGCCCCGAGCGCGCGCGCAGGGTCGCGGCGAGGCGGGCGATCTGGGTCGACTTGCCGGCCCCCTCCCCGCCCTCGACGGTGATGAAGGTGCCGCCCGCCCCGGCGGGATCCCCGGACAGCGGCCCGGTCACGCGCGCGCCGTCACGACGGGTTGGCCGCCCCGGCAGCACCCTTGTCCCCGCCCTTGTCGGTTCCCTTGTCGGTTCCCTTGCCGGCCCGGTCGAAGGCCTTGCGGACGAGGCCGGTGCCGAATTCCAGCGCCGCGTCCATCGCCCGCTGCGACAGGGTGCCGGGCTCCACCGCGGCGCCGGCGAAGAGCGGCTGGTCGAGGGCGACGGTGTCGCCGCGCTGGACGCGCAGGATCCCGACCCGCTGGCCCTCCTCCACCGGGGCGATGAGCGGCCCGGTATAGATCGCCCTGGCGCTGACCCGGTCGCTGGAGCCCCGCGGCAGCAGCACCCGCACGGGCTTCTTCGCCACCAGCGGCACCGAGCCCGACTGGCCGCCGAACACCGAGGCCTCGGCCACGGTCTCGCCCGGCGCGAAGACCTGCCGGGGCTCGAAGGCGCGGAAGCCCCACTCCATCAGCTTGCGCGACTCGGAGGCGCGGTCCCGGGCGGTCTTGAGCCCCGAGACCACCAGCACGAGCCGCTGGCCGTTCTGCACCGCCGAGCCGGTGAGCGCGTAGCCGGATTCCTCCAGGTAGCCGGTCTTGAGCCCGTCCGCGCCGATGTCGAGGGCGAGCAGCGGGTTGCGGTTCTGCTGGCGGATCTTGTTCCAGGTGAACTCCTTCTCGGCGAAGATCTTGTAGTAGTCCGGGTAGGTGTCGATGATGTGCAGCGCGAGCTTCGCCATGTCCCGGGCCGTGACCTTCTGGTCGGGCGCCGAGTAGCCGGTGGCGTTGCGGAAGGTCGAGTTCGTCAGCCCGATCTCCTTGGCGCGCTGGTTCATCAGCCCGGCGAAGGCCTCCTCGGAGCCGGCCATGTTCTCCGCGATGGTGATGGCCGCGTCGTTGCCCGACTGCACGATCAGGCCGCGCAGCAGGTCCGCCATCTTGATGCGGCTGTTCACCTGCGCGAACATCGACGAGCCGCCGCCCCCGGCCCCGCCGCGCTTCCACGCGTCCTCGGTGACGGTGAACTCCGTGTCCATCGACAGGCGGCCGGATTTCAGCGCCTCGAACACGATGTCGGTGGTCATGAGCTTGGCCATGCTGGCCGGCGAGAACCGCTCGTCGGCGGCCTTCTCGAACAGGACCGAGCCGGAATCGGCGTCGATCAGGATCGCGTGCGGGGCCGCGGTCTGGAAAGTCTGCGCGGCGGCGGCGGCGAGGCCGGCGCCCAGCGCGCAGGCGGCCGCGAGAAGGGTGAGAAGGGGTCTGCGCATCACCGTTCCGTCCCGCGCCTGCCGTCGGGCCGGAAGCGTCCCGCCCGTATCCCAATAACAAGCGTGACCATATTACGGTTTCGGCGCCGGATCGAATGCGAAATGCCGCATCGGCCGCCACATCGGCCGCCACATCGACCGCCACATGGGCCGCCGGACCCGTCGGGCGGCCGCGGGTCGGCCCGGGCGCCGCCGTCAGTAGATCCCGGCGAGGCGGGCGTGTCCCGCCTTGCCGGCGGTCTTGGTGGCCGGCCCCTTGGCGGCGGGGGCCTTGGGGGCGGTCTTGGCAGAGGTGGTCGCGGAGCCGTTCGCGGCCGGCGCACCGGCCTTCGTGGCCGACGCCCTGGCCGGCACCGCGGCGAGGCGCGCCATGGCGAGCTTGGCCGAGGCCGGCATCGCGGCGGGCATCGCGGCCGGGGACGCGCCGTGCGGCGCGGAGGACGGGCCCGACGACGCCTTGGCGAGCTTCACGGTCCCGGGCGCCGGGACCGCCCGGCGATGGACCTCGGCGAGGGCCGGGCCGGCCTTCGGGCCGGCCTTCCCGGCGGCATGACCGTGCGCCGGCGGCGCGGCCGGGGCGAGGCCAGGGGTGTGGGCCGGGTTGAGACCCGCGACCTTCAGGGTCCCGGCCCCGAGGCCGCCCCTGGCGGCGACGGCCGGCACGGGGGCGGGCCGGAACTCGCGCACCCGCGGGGCGGTGGGCTGCACGGCCGCCGGGACCGTCACGGCGGCCGAGGCCAGCACGATCGGCGCGCGCACCGGCGCCGTCCGCTCGGGCCGGGCGGCCGGGGCCTCGGCGGGCGCCTTCCCGGCCGCCGTCCCGGCCTCCGTCCCGCTCTCCTCCGCCTCCTGGGCGGGCCTGAAGGCCAGAGCCGGGGCTGAGCGCGTGTAGCGCTCGGTGTCCTCCGTCGGGCCGAGATCGGCCATCATCACGGTCGAGCGGCCGGCCGGCCGCCCGTCGGTGCGCAGGCTCGCGAGGAGCTTGCGGTCGTCGCTGCCGGCCACCGAGGCCTTGCCGACATACTCGACGCGCACCCGCGCGGTGCCCCTCCGGTGGAAGCCCAGCGCTTCGGCCGCATCCTCCGACACGTCCATGACCCGGCCGGCATGGTAGGGGCCGCGGTCGTTGACGCGCACCAGCATCGAGTAGCCGTTCTCGAGGTTCGTCACCCGGGCGTAGCTCGGCAGCGGCAGGGTCGGGTGGGCGGCGGCGATCGAGTGGCGGTCGAAGACCTCGCCGTTGGCGGTCATGCGGCCGTGGAAGGCCGAGCCGTACCAGGAGGCGAGCCCCTCGCGGACGTAGCCGCTCGGATTCTCCTTCGGCACGTAGGTCTGCCCGGCCACCACGTAGGGCTTGCCGGTGTAGCGGCGCCCGCCGCCCTTCGGGATCACGTCGCCCTCGTTGTAGAGGCGCGGGCTCGCCTTCACCCCGTATTTCGGGTCGATCCCGTTCCCGGCGGCGAGCTTCTGCTGGGGCGAGGTCGCGCAGTTGGCCGTGGCCAGGGCCACGCCCGAGACGGCGATGAGCCGCAGGGCGAGGCGCGCCGGCCGGGGAAGCGTCGTGCGCACCATCGTGGGGTTCACCAAACTCTACGCGTGAGCGGGGCCCGACCGGACCGGAGCCGGCCGCGTGCACGGGGCCGCGATCGGTCCACCCAGATTTGTAGCGGTCGCGTAAAGGAAGCCTGAACGATGGGCTGCGGCCGGGTTCAGGAAGCGGGCCGCGCGGCCGGTCGGTTCTCGAGCATTGCGCGCGGATCGACGGGCAACATCTTGTTCGGGAACGGATTTTTCAAATTCTTACTGGCGCGCCCGTCCGACCGCCCCCGGGCGCGGCGCTCCACTTTTCCGTGTGGGAGCGGGGCCAGGATCGCGATGGCTCGGGACCGAGTCGGTGCGGAGGCCGCGGGCCGCTTGATCCGCGCCGGCCCTCCGCGGCGCCGCGGTCCCGGAGGGCCGGAAGGCGCCGCGCGCAGCAGCGGCACGCTCCGGAGCGGCCGCGCCGCCCCGGGTTCGAGCCCGGTCCGGCCTCAGCGGGACTGCGTGTCGGTGAGCTGCCCGATCGACTGGGCGCCGCGCTGCTTGAACAGCAGGTCGAGGCCTTCCAGCATCAGCGCGTGCATCTTGGTCCGCTCGGCGTAGGCGAGGTCGCGCAGCTGGTCGTAGACCGGCGGCTCCAGGTAGACCGACATCTGGCGGGCGCGCTGCTTGAGCGTGGCCGCCTGCTTCGGCGCCGGGGGCGCGAGGGTGAGCGACACGATCTCGGCGCCCTGCGGCCGGGCCGCCTGGGGCCGGGCCGGCGGGCTCGCCGAGGCCACGATCGCCGCGAGGCTGAGCTTAGGCGGCTTGGACATGCTGGCCCGTCCTCAGGGACTGCGTGCGGCGCTCGATCCACGACCAGAGGCGGCGGACCTCGCCGGCGGCCTGGCCCTTGGGGTTGAACTCGGTGACGCCCTGGCCGAGGCCGATCGCGTCCTGGTGGTCGGTGCGGGCGACGATGTTCACGTCGGGCAGGATGCCGAGCACCGCGAGCCCGTCCGCGGCGTCGCGGACCCGGTAGGAGCGCGGCGGGGTCTGGTTCAGCACGAAGGCGAACTTCTTCTCCAGCCGGTAGACGGCGGCCAGGGTCGGCTTGAACGCCCGCAGGTCCGCGGGGGTCGGCCGGCACGGGATGATGCACAGATCCGCGGCGCGGATCGCCGAGAGGGTGCCGGTGGAATCGACGCCGGGCGTGTCGATGAACACGTAGTCGTAGGCGGAGTCGCGCAGGCGCTCCATCACGGCGTCGATCTGGGTGGCGTCGATCTGCGCCACCTCGGGACCGTCGGCCGTGCGGTGGTCCAGCCAGTCGGAGATCGTGGCCTGCCGGTCCATCTCCAGGATGCAGACCGTGTGGCCCGCCTCCCGGGCGGCCACCGCCAGGGAGATGCACAGCGTGCTCTTGCCGCTGCCGCCCTTCTGCGTGACGAAGGTGATCGCTTTCATCCCGGGCGTCCTCCAGAAGGCCCCATGCATCCGTCCGGGCGCCCGCAACTGCCGGTCGCCGCGCCGTCTGTGCCAACCTCAGGTATGGGATTCGCGGCGTGCCGCGATCCTGTGACCCAAGGATGTCGGGGCATAGGTTGGGGTCGACATGGTTAACGAGCCGTTAAGACAACGGTCCCTCGCGGATATCCCCGCCCAGTGCGGCAGCAGGACAGCAGTCTAAACTTCAAGTTAAGATTCTTGGCATATAGAGGGTTAACAGCCTTTCCAGCGACGCCCGGATACCGTAGCGTGAGCGCGGGTGAGACGAGGAGCTTGGTGGGGGTGAAAACCTCAAGTTTAAAGACAAGGATCGCCCCATCGAGGAATGGCATGTCCGAAGCCCCGATCCCGCAATCCATTCTGGAGGCCTCCGGCGTCGTGGGCACCTGGGCCCACGATTACTGGGCGGGGCAGCTGGCGCTCTCGGCCCCGCTCGCGGATCTGCTCGGCCTGGACCCCGAGGCGGCCGCCGCCGGCGTGTCCCTGGAGGCCTTCCTCGACCGCACCCATCCCGAGGACCGCGTCCGGATCGAGAGCTATCTCCACGCGGTGGCCGAGACCGGCGGTCCCGTCGAGGCGGAGTTCCGCACGAAGGACACCCGCACCGGGATCCGCACGCTGCTGATGCGCGGCCGGATCGAGCGCGACCCCGCCGGCGGGGCGACCCGCGGGCGCGGCATCGCCATCGACCGCACCGAGGAGCAGGCCGCGAACCTCGTGCAGAGCGAGCGGGTGGTGAACCGGATGGCCGAGCACGTCATCGCCCTGCGCGACCTCGCCCGCGCCCTGCACCGGCCGTCGCTGACCGACCGGATCGAGCACCTGATGATCGAGATCGGCTTCGAGCTCGCCCGCTTCCTGCCCGAACCCGAGGACGAGCCGCGCCATTGAGCGCGCGACGGGGCGCGGAAGCCCCGCCGGACCGATTGATCGCGCCCGTTCCGGCAAGCTACTGTCCCGGCAACACTTTGCCGGGAGGACGGGGATGGCCCGCGACACGATCTACGACCGCGACCTCGACCGCGTCCCGGCCAACCACCAGCCGCTGACGCCCCTGCTCTACCTGGACCGGGCCGCGCGGGTGTTTCCCGACCACGTCGCGGTGGTCCACGGCCCCCTGCGGCGGCCCTACCGGGAGGTCTACGCCCGGGCCCGCCGCCTCGCCTCGGCGCTGGCGGCGCGCGGGATCGGCCGCGGCGACACCGTGGCGGCGCTGCTCGCCAACACCCCCGAGATGATCGAGTGCCACTATGGCGTGCCGATGACCGGGGCGGTGCTCAACACCCTCAACACCCGCCTCGACGCCGACGCGATCCGCTTCTGCCTGCAGCACGGCGAGGCCAAGGTGCTGATCACCGACCGCGAGTTCTCCCGGACGGCCGCCGGGGCCCTGGAGGGGCTGGAGCCCAAGCCCTTCGTGATCGACGTCGACGATCCCGAGTACGACGGCCCGGGCGCCCGCCTGGGCGCGACCGACTACGAGGCCTTCCTGGCCGGCGGCGACCCGGAGCACGACTGGCGGCTGCCGGACGACGAGTGGGACGCGATCACCCTGAACTATACGTCGGGCACCACCGGCGACCCGAAGGGCGTGGTCTACCACCATCGCGGGGCGGCGCTGCTGGCCCTCGGCAACGTCATCACGGGCGGCCTCGGCCAGCACCCGGTCTATCTCTGGACCCTGCCGATGTTCCACTGCAACGGCTGGTGCTTCCCCTGGACCCTGTCGATCGTGGCCGGGACCCATGTCTGCCTGCGGCAGGTGCGGGCCGAGACGATGTACCGGCTGATGGCCGAGCACGGGGTCACGCATCTCTGCGGCGCGCCGATCGTCATGCAGATGCTGATCAACGCCCCCGATGCCGAGCGCCGCGACCTGCCCCGGCGCGTCGCCTTCTTCACCGCCGCGGCCCCGCCGCCGGAGGCGGTGCTGGCCGGCATGTCGGAGGCCGGGTTCGACGTGACCCACCTGTACGGCCTGACCGAGAGCTACGGCCCGGCGGTGGTCAACGCCTGGCACGCCGACTGGGACGCGCTGGCGGCCGACCAGCGGGCAGCCCGGAAGGCCCGCCAGGGCGTGCGCTACCCGGTGCTCGAGGCCCTCGACGTGCGCGACCCGGAGACGCTGGAGTCGGTGCCCGCCGACGGGGCGACGATCGGCGAGGTGATGATGCGCGGCAACGTGGTGATGCGCGGCTACCTCAAGAACCCGGCGGCTACGCAGGCCGCCTTCAAGGGCGGCTGGTTCCGCACGGGCGACCTCGGGGTGAAGCACCCGGACGGCTACGTGCAGCTCAAGGACCGCTCGAAGGACATCATCATCTCGGGCGGCGAGAACATCTCGTCGATCGAGGTCGAGGACGCCCTGTTCAAGCACCCGGCAGTGGCCGCGGCCGCGGTGGTGGCCAAGCCCGACGCGAAGTGGGGCGAGACGCCCTGCGCCTTCGTCGAGCTCAAAGCCGGCGCGACCCCCACGGCCGACGAGCTGATCCAGTGGTGCCGGGGGCGGCTGGCCTCCTACAAGCTCCCCCGCCACGTGGTCTTCGGCGAGCTGCCGAAGACCTCCACCGGCAAGGTGCAGAAGTTCATCCTGCGCGAGCGGGCCCGGCAGGACGGGGCCTGATCCGCGCCCGGCCCGGCACCCGTCGATCGGAGCGGCGGGCCGGTCAGGCCTGCGGCGGATCCCGGCGGTCGACGCGCACCGGCACCGGCACGGGCTTCGGGGCGGACCCGGCGTCGCGGAGGTCGGCCAGGATCTGGGCGACGAACGCCTGGAGCGACACGAGGCTGAACAGGGTGATCGACGCGACCAGGGCGGCGGAGACCAGGGTCTTGACGGTTTCGGGATCCACGGCGGGAGTCCTTGGCTTCGCCCCGCCGCGGGCGATCCGGGCGGGGGGCGCCGCTGTGGCGCCGGTGCCTCCCCAAGGTGGGCGCGCCGCCCGCGCCGCGCCAGCGCCGCCGCGGTCGCGCCTGGCATGCGCGGAGGGCCGGGCTCGGCCGCGATCCCGGTCGCCGCGACGCTTCGTCCGGCCGGGGATGATCGCGCGGGACCGTGCAGCTTTCCTGGCTGGTGGAACGTTGCGTTTCCCGCAATAAGCGCCGGCGCGGAGCGGCGCGCATCCGGGAGAGACGGCATGGCCGGCAGCGGCATCGCGGGCGGCATCGCGAACGGCACCGCGAACGGCACCGCGAACGGCACCCGCGCGGCGCTGCGCGCCGCTCAGGGGCTGATCCTGGCCGCCGGACTGGGAACTGTGCTGGGAGCCGGGCCTGTCGCGGGCCCCGCCCGGGCGCAGGGGCCGGTCCCGGCCCAGCCCGCGCCCCTGCCCACGACGCCTCCGAACGCCCCCGCCGCGCCGGGAGCGCCGGCGGCGGAGCCGGGCCCGGCCGAGCCGGTGACCCGCGCCGGCTACTTCTACATCGGCGGCCGCTACCAGAAGCTCGGCGACAAGACCGTGATGGTCGGCCAGATGTTCGTGCAGTCGCGCACCCCGGCCCGGGTCACGCAGCCCTACCCGGTGGTGATGGTCCACGGCCTCGCCCAGACCGGCGTGAACTACCTCGCCACCGCGGACGGCCGCCCGGGCTGGGTGCAGCGCTTCGTCGAGAAGGGCTACCAGGTCTACGTGGTCGATCAGGTCGGGCGCGGGCGCTCGGGCACCAACCCGGAGGTCTACGGCCCCTACGACCGGCTCGGCACCCGCAGCCTGGAGCGCACCCACACGGCGCCCGAGGTCTACGACCTCTACCCGCAGGCCAAGCTCCACACCCGCTGGCCGGGCGGGGCCGGCGTGCAGGGCAACGCCGCCTTCGACCAATTCTTCGCCAGCCAGGTCCCGTTCCTCGCCAACAGCCAGCAGACCGAGGAATGGGTCGACCCGGCCCTGGTGGCGCTGCTGGACAGGATCGGGCCGGCGATCCTGCTCACCCACGGTCAGGCGGCCCTGTTCGGCTGGGCGGCCTCGGACGCGCGGCCGGACCTCGTGAAGGCCCATGTCGCCGTCGAGCCCAATGGCCCGCCCTTCTTCGACGTGCAGTTCCGCGGCGGCAAGGAGTTCTGGGAGAAGACCGGCGACGGGCGCGCCCGCGCCTACGGGCTGACCCGCATGCCGCTGACCTTCGACCCGCCGGTCCGGGCGCCCGAGGACCTGACGGTGGCGCAGGCGGCCAAGGGGTCCGAATCCAAGTCCGACAGGGCCGCGGACGGGCGGATCCGCTGCTGGCTGCAGGGCGAGCCCGTCCGGTCCCTGCCGAACCTCGCCAAGGTGCCGGCCGTGGTGGTGACCGCGGAGGCCTCCTTCCACGCGACCTACGACGACTGCACCGTCGCGTTCCTGACCCAGGCCGGCGCCAGGCCGGACGTGGTCCGGCTGGCCGACCGCGGCCTCCACGGCAACGGCCACATGATGATGCTGGAGACGAACAGCGACGCCGTCGCGGACGTCCTGGCCGGCTGGCTCGCGGACCGGGTGAAGTAGCTCCGCGGGACCGCCCCCCGCCGCACCACCGATACGTGTCGCTACGGCAACAGGCGTCGCCTTCCGCGTGAAGGCCGCTTGCGGCCGCGTCCGGCTGCCCGTAGTCCGGATGGAGAAAGATCAAGTTTTACAGTACTTTATCACAATTCTAAACAGCGCGGCCGAGACGCCGGGGTGGCCCCCGGCGCGCGCGGTCGGCTGCCCGCAGCGTCGCATCCGGCAAGAGACCATGAGAGCCGTCCCCCCCCTCCCCGGCGTCACCCTGCGCGCCCTGCTCGCCGGGGCCTCACTCGCCGTGCTGGCGCAGGCCGCGCCGAGCCTCGCCCAGGACGCGTCGCGCCGCGGCGGCGCCGGCCCGACCGCCGGCGGCAGCGTGCAGCTCGAGGAGCTGAGCGTCACCGGCCAGGGCGGCGGCCCGGCCTCCGGGGCCCCGGCCGGCGCACCCGTGCGCGGCGCGGAGAGCCCGACCGGCCCGATCGACGGCTACGTGGCCCGGCGCTCGGCGACCGCGACCAAGACCAACACCCCGCTGATCGAGACGCCGCAATCGATCAGCGTCGTGGGCCGCAAACAGCTCGACACCCAGAACGCCCAGACCCTCACCCAGGCGACCCAGTACGTCGCCGGCACCTACGCGGGCACCTTCGGCGCCGACACGCGCCTCGACTTCTTCCAGCTCCGCGGCTTCGTGGTCAGCGATTACGGCCTCTACCTCAACGGCCTGCAGCTCCTGAACTACGGCTTCGCCTACAGCCGCGTGAACACGTTCGGGCTGGAGCGCATCGAGGTGCTGCGCGGCCCCTCCGCGGTGCTGTTCGGCGCCGGCAATCCCGGCGGCCTGATCAACCAGATCAGCAAGCGCCCGACCGAGACCCCGTTCGGGCTCGTCGAGGTCGGCGGCGGCTCCTTCGACCAGCGCTACGCCGCCTTCGACGTCGGCGGCCCGGCCGACGCCGAGGGCCACTGGTTCGGCCGCCTGACCGGCTACGCCCGCAACGGCGGCACGCAGGTCCAGGGCGCGCCGGACGACAGCTACTACATCGCCCCGGCCTTCACCTATAAGCCGGACGGGTCGACCAAGTTCACGGTCCTGTCGAGCTTCCAGCACGACAACACGGCCGTGACGGCGAACTTCCTGCCCTATTACGGCACGGCCCGGCCGACCGTGCTCGGCCTGCGCATCCCGCGCTCGCTCAACGTGGGCGATGCCGGCTTCAACACCTTCCGGCGCGACCAGGCCTTCATCGGCTACGAGTTCGAGCACGTCTTCGACGACACCTGGGCGGTGCGCCAGAACGCCCGCTACGGCTACACGCAGAGCTTCCAGAATTCCTATATCGGCCAGCTCGGCTACACCGACCCGCTCCAGACCCAGCTCGGCCGCTACCTGTTCCGGGATTCCGCCAAGATCGCGCAGCTCGACGTCGACACGCAGGCCGAGGCCAAGTTCTTCGACGGCTTCTTCCGCCACGACTTCCTGATGGGCGTGGAGTACCGGAACTTCCAGATCCACGACAACCAGGCCTCGGGCTTCCCCGGCCCCGACCTCAACATCCTCGCGCCCGCTTACGGCCCGCAGGCGGTCTCGGCCTCGCCCTACCTGATCAACGCCAACTCGTTCCAGCAGGTCGGCCTCTACTTCCAGGACCAGATCAAGCTCACGCCGGAGCTGACCCTGATCCTCGGCGGCCGCCAGGACTTCGTCCAGAACACCGTCTACGACCGCCTGACGCCCGCCAACACCAACGGCCGCAACGACAGCGCCTTCACCTACCGGGCGGCGGCGATCTACAACTTCGACTTCGGCCTCGCGCCCTACATCATGTACGCGACCTCGTTCCAGCCCCAGATCGGCGTGGACATCAACAACCGCACCTTCAGGCCCGATACCGGCGACCAGGTCGAGGGCGGCGTCAAGTTCGAGCCGCCCGGCCAGGGCTACTTCCTGACGCTGGCGGGCTTCGACATCCACCGCAGCAACGTGCTCACCCCCAACCCGGTGAACACGATCTTCCAGACGCAGGTCGGCGCGGTGCGCTCCACCGGCTTCGAGGCGCAGCTCGTCGCCAACGTCGCCGACGGCCTCAACCTCGTGGCGTCCTTCACCAAGTTCGACTTCACCACCGAGCGGGATGCCGATCCGGTGCGGGTCGGCAAGACGCCGGTCAACATCCCCCAGACCCTGGCCTCGCTGTTCGCCGACTACACCATCCCGCTCGGGCCGTGGCGCGGCTTCGGCTTCGGCGGCGGCGTGCGCTACGTCGGCAGCTCCTTCGCGGACGTGGCCAACACCCTGCGGGTGCCCGACTACGTGCTGTTCGACGCGCAGGTGCACTACGATTACGAGAACTGGCGCTTCCAGGTGAACGCCTCGAACCTCGCCGACCGGCGCTACGTCGCCTCCTGCCAGTCGAACGTGTCGTGCTTCTACGGCGACGCCCGGCGGGTGCTGGCGAAGGTCAGCTACAAGTGGTGAGGCGGTCCGGGCGGTTCTTGTTAGCGGCCGCCCGCAGCATGGTGACCAGCCCCGTCATCGCGAGCGCAGCGAGGCGATCCAGGGCAGCGCGACATCGGCGGGCGTGGCGCTGCTGGATTGCTCCGCTCCGCTCGCAACGACGGCGGCGCTCCGATCAGCCGTCCGCAGCCTCCGCCCCGGTGATCGGCTGCGGCCCGGAGAGCCGGGTCGGCAGGGTGTCGATCCGCAGGGACCGGCGGAGCGCCCGCGAGAACGCGTCGACCGCCATCGTCACCAGCGCGGTGGCGGCGATCAGCACCAGGGCCACGTCGAGGCGCAATTCCGAGATCGCGGCGTCGACATAGAAGCCCAAGGTCGTGACCCCCAGGATGCCGAAGATCGCGCTCTCCCGCAGGATCAGCTCCCAGCGGTAGAGCAGGTAGGCCAGGAACTGCCCGTAGAGCCGCGGCACGGTCTCGTAGGCGTAGAGGTCGAGGCCCCGCGGCGCGTCCGCCCGGTAGGGGATCGCGTCGGCGTGGCGGCCCATCAGGTAGGCGACGATGCCGGCATTGTGCAGGGCCAGCGCCAGGATCGCCGGCAGCATCGAGGGGCCGAGCAGCTGCAGGGCGACGTAGGCCAGCATGTATTCCGGCGTGGAGCGCACCACCACGAGGAGCGCCCGCCCCAGCGGCCGCCCGATCGGCCCGGCGAAGCGCCGCGCGGTCAGCGGGAACAGGACGAGGGCCCCGAGGGCGGTGGCGGCCAGGGCGATCTGCGCCAGGATCAGGGTCTGGGCGGTCCCGGGCAGGACCTGCTCGGTCAGGATCGGGCGCAGCCACGACCAGAGCCGCGCCCAGGTCTCGGGCTCGGCGAGCGGCGCGCCCCGGAGCGGGGCCGGCACGACGTCGTGGCCGAGGAAGCGGGCGAGGCTCGGGCCGATCGCCGCGCTGCCGACGGTCGGCGGCAGCGCCAGCACGGCGCCGACGAGGAGGAACGGCAGGGTCCGGGCGCGCACCCAGAGCCGGCGCGTGCCGATCAGCGCGTAGAAGATCAGGAGCAGCGCCCCGGCCTCGGCGTAGCGGCCCTGGCGGAAGGCGGATTCGAAGGCGAAGCCCATGGTCGGCAGGCCGATGAAGCCCAGCACGAGGCTGGAGCGCAGGCCGCATTCGAGGCGATAGAGGGTGTAGTCGCGCATCCGTCCGGCCACTTCGGGCAGGCGCGCGTACAGGAAGGCTGAGACCGCGCCGGTGCCCGCGGGCAGGACGCGGAGCGCCGCGAGGTCGGCCTCCTCGATCAACTCGGCGTAGACCTTGGCGCAGATGCCCGCGTAGGGCAGCGCGATGGCGAGGACGCCGGTGGTCGCCGACAGGCCGAAGACCTGCATCAGCAGCAGCGCCCAGAACAGCTCGTGGACGGCGCGCAGGCCCGCGCAGGCGAGCCGGACGGCGCGCGAGCGGGCGAAGGGGACGGCGAGCAGCAGCCCCGTCCCGGCCCCGAGCCCGACGCCGAGCATCGCGAAGGCCACGGTGTAGAGGACGCTCCAGCCCTCGACCGCGAGAAAATCGGGCCGGATCAGGCCGCCCAGCAGCCGGGCGAGGTCGGCGAAGGGGTGGAGGGTCGTGACCTGCAGGTCGGCGACCAGCAGGCCGGCGAGCGCCGCCGCCAGGAACCAGCGGCTCACCGCCGCGTAGCCCGGCCGCGGCAGGAACCCGGCCTTGCCGGCGAGAGCGCCCATCAGGCGGCCTCGTAGAACGGGCTGAGCCGCGCCGGGTCGAGGCCGGCCGAGGGCGCGTCGAGGACGATCCGGCCGGCCTCCAGCACCACGATCCGGTCGGTGTGGGCGAGGGCCAGGGCCACGTCGTGGAGCGCCAGGATCAGGGTCTCGTGCCCGCGGGCCAGCTCGGTGAGGATCCGGCCGCCCTGCTGGCGGTCCAGCGCCGAGACCGGCTCGTCCGCCACCAGGATCGGCCGTCCGTTGTAGAGGGCGCGGGCCACCGAGACGCGCTGCTGCTGGCCGCCGGAGAGCTCCCCGGCCCGGTCCCAGAGCCGGTCCGCGAGCCCGACCCGGTCGAGGACCGCCGCCACGGCGGCGACGTCGGCCCGCGCCGGCCGGACCAGGGTGCGCAGGTTGTGCAGGGTCGAGCGCCGGTCGAGGCGGCCCATGTAGACGTTGTGGAACACCGAGAGCGGCCGCACCAGGGCGGCCGCCTGCGGCACCAGGGCCACCCGCCCGGGGGCCTGCCCGTGGATCAGGCCGATCAGGGTCGACTTGCCGGCCCCCGAGCGCCCCATGAGCGCGACCCGCTCGCCCGCCCGCACGGTCAGGTCGAGGCCCGACAGAACCGGGCGCCCGTCATAGGCCGCGGAGGCGTTCGCCAGGACGATGGCCGCGCCGGACCCCGCGCCCGACTCCTCGCCCGACTCCTCGCCGGCTGCCGCGCCGCGCGACACGCGCGTCAGTCCAGGAGGCCGGTGGAGCGTCCGACCTCGACGAGGGGCTCGTAGGCCGCGTTGGTCACGGGGATGAACTTCGAGCGCCCGAACGGCTCCAGGATCGCCGGGTTGGCGATGCCGGTCAGCGCGGCCCGCAGCCTGTCGGTGAAGCCGGCGCCGTAGGTCTGCTCCACGTCGCCCCGCACGGTCCACTGGTAATCGGGGAAGGTTGGGCTCTCCCAGATCACCGAGACGGCCTTCGGGTCGACCTTGCCGGCCTTCGAGTCGAGGTCCCAGACCGAGTAGTCGACGGCGCCGACCGCGAAGGCGCCGGACTGGACCAGCTGGATCGTCCGGGTGTGGTCGCCCGAGAAGCCGACCCGGGCGAAGACCTGCTCCGGGGTCTTCCCCGGGAAGGCCTGCCGGACGAAGTACTCGGGCATCAGCCGCCCGGAGGTCGAGGCGCGGGCGCCGAACGTGAAGGTCCTGCCCGCGACGGCCTTCGGGAAATCCTTCTCCGGCTTCAGCCCGGTGGCGGCGTTGGCGATGAGATAGGTCTTGAACGCCGCGTCCTCGGCGCCCTGCGCGATCGCCTGGGAGCCCGGCACGGCCTTGCGCGCCTGGACGCCGGTGAAGCCGCCGAACCACGCGAGCTGCACCTGCCCGTTGGTGAAGGCGGTGACCGCCGCCGGGTAGCTCTTCACCGGGATGTAGCGCACCGGCACGCCGAGCTCGGCCTCCAGATAGGCGGCGACCTTGCCGAAGCGCTCGACCAGCCGGCTCTCGTCCTGGTCGGGGATGCCGGTGAAGACGAGGGGCGGGAGCGCCTTCGCGGCCGGCTTCTCCTGCGCCCGCGCCGGCCCGGCGGCGGCCAGGGCCGCCAGGACGCCCAGGGCGAGCCGCCCCAGCCAGCCCGGTCCCGGCTTCGATCCCGACCTCGATCCCGGCTTGGAGCCCGGCTTGGAGCCCGGCTTCGATCCCAGCGTCGATCCCTGCATCGCGTCCTCGTGGCACCACGCCCACGCACGGTGGGCTCGCAACACGGCGGGCGTAGCAGAAGACGCCGCGCGCGCCAGCCTCGATCCTCGCGATCCCGGCGCCCTGCGGCGCCGGGAGACCGCCGAGACGCCGCCGGGATCCCCCCGGGAATCCGTCTCAGGCGCCGGGCGCCACCGCGATCGCCGACAGGGTGAGGTGCTCCGGCAGGGCGGCGTCCGGCACCGGCACGGCCCGGATCCCGGCCGGGAGCACGCCGCCGAGCAGGTCCAGGAAGTCTCCCGACGCGGCGATCTCGATCTCGGCCGCCTTGGCCTGGGTCTCGATCCGCGCCAGGGCGTTCATCGCCGGGCCCAGCACCGTGTACTCGGCCCGCACGCCGTCGTCGAAGACCCCGACCAGCAGGTCGCCCGCGTGCAGGGCGACCACGACCCGCAGGGGGAACAGATTCTCCCGGGCGCGGGCCGCGTTGAGCGCGGCGATCCGGTCGCGGATCGACAGGGCGCAGGCGAGCGCCGCGCGCGCCTGGACGTCGGGATGGCCGACGACGAACTGCACCAGC
Source organism: Methylobacterium sp. yr668 (assembly GCF_900116245.1). Taxonomy (NCBI): domain Bacteria; kingdom Pseudomonadati; phylum Pseudomonadota; class Alphaproteobacteria; order Hyphomicrobiales; family Methylobacteriaceae; genus Methylobacterium; species Methylobacterium sp. yr668. The sequence goes on from NZ_FOZY01000009.1 coordinate 25,939, forward strand.
ACCGCGTCGCCGATATACTTGTCGACGAGGCCGCCCTGCTCCGCCACCGCCGCCTGGGCCGCCGCCCGGACCCCCAGCAGGGCCGTCACCATGGCCTCGGGCGGGTGCTCGCGGGAGAGCCGCGAGAAGCCGCGGATGTCGAGGATCATCAGGCAGGCGTGGCGCCGGTGGATGCCGAGGCCGGAATCGCCGTCGTCGGCGGCGAGGTCGAGGGCGACCGTGTCGGGCACGAAGCGGGCGAGCTGGGTCCGCTCGTGCTCCATGCGCAGGGCCCGCACCACCGCGGCGCGCAGGCGGACCATGCCGTCGACCACCAGGAGGCCCGCCGCCATGAAGGTGGCGAGCCCGGTGAGCTGCGCGGTCGGGAAGGTGTCGGCGTTCGGGAACAGGTCCGGATGGATCAGGCCGACCAGGAAGGCCGCGCTCCAGCAGACGGTGACGAGCCCGCAGAATAGCAGGGTCTGCGCCACCCGCATGCTCAGGCCGGTCTGGAGCAGGAGCAGGAAGGCGGGCAGGCGGCTCACCGCGTCGGCGCCGAGCCCCGCCCCGCCCCCGGCCAGCATGTGCTCGATGATCACGTAGACGGCGAGCCCGGCATTGAGGCCGGTGCCGGCCCAGCTGTAGACGGTGGCCGCGGGGCCGCCGCCCCGCTCCCGCAGCCCGAACCAGATCGTGCCGAGGCCGTACAGGCCGAGGATGAACCAGTGGCTCAGGGCGTGCAGAGAGCCGTCATAGGCCTGGGCCGCCATCAGCAGCACCAGCACGATCACCACCCGGAGGCCGAGCAGGCGCAGGCCGCCGCCGGCCTGCATGGTCCGCAAAACCGCCTCGTCGTCCGATCCGGGATCCGCCCGGCCCTCGGCAGGAGCCCGCGCGGGCCGCAGCGCGGAGAGCGTCGGGTTGCCGGCGCTGCCCGAGGCCATCAACCGCCCCGGCCGAGGCGCCGGGCCGCCGCGAAGCGGTTGAGGAAGCGCGGCTCCTTCTCGGGGGCGATCCGGATCGCGAGATGCAGAGTGCCGTCGGCCTCCGACCGGCGGTCGAGGATCTCGGCGTTCTCGTAGAGCCAGTTCAGCGCCGCCCCGTCCTCCGGCGGCAGCGCCACCGCGAAGCTCGCGCGGTTGCGCCCGATCCGCGCCTCGATCCGGGCCGACAGCGCGGCGAGCCCCTCCCCGGTCACCGCCGAGACCAGGACCGGCGCGGCGCTGTCGCGGTCGTTGCGGGCCCTGGCCTGGCCGCTGAGGTTCAGGAGCCGCGCGCGCTCGTCGTCGTCGAGCAGGTCGGCCTTGTTCCAGACCTCGATGATCCGGTCGGTGCTGGTCTCGATGCCGAGCTCGCGCAGGACCTCGCCGACATCCTCGGCCTGGGCCTCGGAATCGACGTGGGCGACGTCGCGCACGTGGAGCAGCACGTCGGCCTCGATGGCGTCCTCGAGCGTCGCCCGGAAGGCCGCGATCAGGGGCGTCGGCAGGTCGGAGATGAAGCCCACCGTGTCCGACAGGATCACGGTCTCGCCGTGGGGCAGCTTGGTCGCCCGGGCGGTGGGGTCGAGGGTCGCGAACAGCATGTCCTTGGCGGTGACCTCGGCCCGGGTCAGGGCGTTGAACAGGCTCGACTTCCCGGCGTTCGTGTAGCCGACGAGCGCGACGATCGGGTACGGCACCCGGGCCCGGCTCTGCCGGTGCAGGCCGCGGGTGCGCACCACCGCGTCGAGGTCGCGCTCGATCCGGGTCATGCGCTCCTGGATCATGCGCCGGTCGGCCTCGATCTGGGTCTCGCCGGGGCCACCTAGGAAGCCGAAGCCGCCGCGCTGGCGCTCCAGGTGGGTCCAGGAGCGGACGAGGCGGGACTTCTGGTAGGCGAGGTGGGCGTGCTCGACCTGCAGCGTGCCCTCGCGCGTGGAGGCGCGGCGCCCGAAGATCTCCAGGATCAGGCCGGTGCGGTCGATGACCTTGGCGCCCCAGGCCTTCTCGAGGTTGCGCTGCTGCACCGGCGACAGGGCGCAGTCCATCACGACGAGGCCGATCTCGCGGGCGCGGATCAGGCCGGCGATCTCCTCGACCCGGCCCTTGCCGAGATAGGTGGAGGGCCGGATCCGCGGCAGGCTGACGGCGAGGCTCTCGACCACGTCGAGCTCGATCGCGGCGGCGAGCCCGGTCGCCTCGTCGAGGCGGGCCTCCACGGAGCGCGACGGCGCGGCCGGTCCGGGGCCGGCCCCCGCCGCGCCGCGGGCGAGGTAGGGGCCGATCACCAGGGTGTGGGTCGCCGCGGCGATCTCGCCCTCGGGGGCGGCCTGCGCCTGGAGGCGGGCTTCGCCGGACGTCAGCGTTTCGGTCATACGGCCTTCGGCGCCGCCGCCCCGGGCGACGGCTTCGTTGGAGAGGTCGGAGTGTCAGAATGGGGATGCGGGCGGGCCGGGCCAAGATGCCGGCCGCGAACGGGCACAGATATCCGTCGGCGGGCGGGGTATCCGCCCTCCCCCGCCGCGGCCGCGCCGGTCGCGCGGCGTCGCCCGCGCGGCGCATCGGGCCTCCGACCCGCCCGATCCCCGGCTTCCGGCCCGCTAGGCGCCGGGGCCGCCGGCCCTCACGCCTTCTCGGCGGTCTCGTCCGGCTCGAACAGCTGCACCGGGTGGCCCGGCATGATCGTGGAGATCGCGTGCTTGTAGACCAGCTGCGAGTGCCCGTCCCGGCGCAGCAGCACGCAGAAATTGTCGAACCACGTCACCACGCCCTGCAGCTTGACGCCGTTGACGAGGAAGATGGTCAGCGGAATCTTGTTCTTGCGGACATGGTTGAGAAAGGTGTCCTGAAGGTTCTGTGCGCGTTCGCCCGCCATCTTCTTGGCCTTCTTGTTGTCCCGGCTCGCTCGGTCCGGGAGGAGTATGCCGCGGGCCGGATCGTCCGATCATCCGGTCCAGGGCCGTGTATACCAACACCATGACGACGTGAAAGCGTGGGTGCAAGCAACCCCCGTTCCAGCCGATCCGTGACGGATCGGCCCCGCCCTCAACGCGCGCCCCGGCGCCGCGGCCTCACGGGCCGATGCCGAGGGACTTCAACTTGCGGTGCAGGGCCGAGCGCTCCATGCCGATGAACTCGGCGGTGCGCGAGATGTTGCCCGAGAACCGCGCGATCTGCGCCACGAGGTACTCGCGCTCGAAGATCTCGCGGGCCTCCCGGAGCGCGAGGCTCATCAGCTTCTCGCCGCCCGCGCCGCCCGGCGTCGTCGGCACCAGGGCGCCGATCTCGGAGGGCAGCATCTCCGAGGTGACCTCCTGCTCCGGGTCGGCCTGGGTCAGGATCATCAGCCGCTCGACGTTGTTCTTGAGCTGGCGCACGTTCCCCGGCCAGTTGTGCGACTGCAGCACCGCCATGGCGTCCTCGGCGATCCGGCGCTTGGGCAGGCCGGTCTGGGACGAGATGTTGTCCATGAAGAACTGGATCAGCTCGGGCACGTCCTCCCGGCGCTCCGACAGGGCCGGGACCCGGATCGGCACCACCGACAGGCGGTGGAACAGGTCCTCGCGGAAGCGGCCGGCGGCGATCTCCTCCTGAAGGTCCCGGGAGGACGAGGAGATGATGCGGACATCGACGTGGACCCGCGTCGTGCCGCCGACCCGCTGGAAGTTCTGGTCGACGAGGACGCGCAGGATCCGGTTCTGGGTCTCCCGCGGCATGTCGGCGACCTCGTCGAGGTAGAGGGTGCCGCCGTGGGCCTCCTCCAGGGCGCCGACCCGCCGGCCGCTCTCGCCCTCGACCCCGAACAGCTCGGCCTCCATGGTCTCGGGCAGGATCGCCGCCGCGTTGAGGAGCACGAACGGGCCGTTCGAGCGGGCCGAGGCCTTGTGCAGGCTGCGCGCCGCGAGCTCCTTGCCGGCGCCCAGCGCCCCGGTGATCATCACCCGGGCGTTCGTCGGCGCCACCCGGTCGAGGGTCTGGCGCAGCTGGTTGATGGCGAGCGACGTGCCGACGATGCGGTTGGTGGCGCCGGAGCGCGCCGTCAGGTCGCGGACCTCGCGCCGGAGCCGGGAGGCCTCCAGCGCCCGCTCGGCCACCAGGATCAGCCGGTCGGCCTTGAACGGCTTCTCGATGAAGTCGTAGGCGCCCGCCTTGATGGCCGAGACCGCGGTCTCGATGTTGCCGTGGCCCGAGATCATCACCACCGGCAGGTCGGGGTTCGCGGCCTTGATCAGGTCGAGCACCTGCAGGCCGTCGAGCCGGGAGCCCTGCAGCCAGATGTCGAGGAAGACGAGGTGCGGCCGGCGCGCCTCGATGGCGGCGAGCGCCTCGTCCGAGCCGCCGGCCGTGCGGCAGCGGTGGCCCTCGTCGTCCAGGATCCCGGCGACGAGGTCGCGGATGTCGGCCTCGTCGTCGACGATCAGGATATCGGCGCTCATACGTGCATCTCCGCGATCCGGGGGGCCGTCGGCGCGGCGCCCTTCTCCTCTGTCGTGACGGGACTGGTCTCAGGGGCCGCCGCCGCCGGCTCGGGCCCGTGCTCGCGCGGGACCCGCATCCGGACCTGGCCGCCGCGGCCGGCGGGATTGTCGTTCAGCTCGATCCCGCCGCCGTGCTCCTCGAGCACCTTGCTGACGATAGCAAGCCCCAGCCCGGTTCCACCCTCGCGGGTGGTCATGTAGGGCTCGAGCAGGCGCTGGCGCCCCTCGGCCGGGAATCCCTTGCCGTTGTCGGTGACGGCGATCACCGCGAACCCGTCCTCGACGGCGAGGTTCAGGCTGATCTTGCCCTTGCCGAGCTCGGCCTCCGGCACCTCGGCCACCGCCTCGACGGCGTTCTTGAGGATGTTGGTGATCACCTGGCTGAGCAGCCGGATGTCGAAGGCCGCCACGATCTTCTCCGCACTGCCCGCGCCGCCCTGGGCCGAGAACGCGAAGTCGATGTCCGGGTGCGCGACCCGCATCATGAACAGGTTCTGCTTGGCGATCTCGGTGAGGTCGTTCGGCGCGATGGCGGGCTTCGGCATCCGCGCGAAGGCCGAGAACTCGTCGACCATGCGCTTGATCTCGTCCACCTGGCGCACGATCGTGGCGGTGCACTGGTCGAACACCTCCTTGTCGGCGGTGATGACCTTCCCGTACTTGCGCCGGATCCGCTCGGCGGAGAGCTGGATCGGGGTCAGCGGGTTCTTGATCTCGTGGGCGATGCGGCGCGCCACGTCGCCCCAGGCGGAGCTGCGCTGCGCCTGGACGAGGTCGGTGATGTCGTCGAGCGTCACCACCGAGCCGCGGGACGCCCCCTGCGCCTGCTCGCTCGTGACCCGCACCGTGATGGTGCGCTCGCCCCGGGACCGGGTGAGCTGGACCTGCTGCTGCTGCAGGCTGCGCGGGCGCGCCTCGCTCTCGGCCAGCACCGGCGCGAGCTCCGGCACCGCGCGGGCCAGCGGCTCGCCGACCAGGGCGTCGCTCGCGAGGTCGAGCATCCGCTCGGCGGCGGGGTTGGCGATGGTGACGAAGCCCGCCGCGTCGAGGCCGATCACCCCGGGCGAGACCCCCGACAGCACGGCCTCGGTGAAGCGGCGGCGGGTGTCGATCAGGTCGCTCGCGGCGATCAGGCCGGCGTGCTGGCGGCGCAGCTCCTGGGTCATCTTGTTGAAGCTCTCGCCCAGGTGGGCGAGGTCGCCGCTGGTCTTCTTGGTCGGCACCTGGGCGTAGAAATTGCCCGACGCCACCTGGTCGGCGGCGTTGATCAGCCGCCGGATCGGCGCCACGAACCGGTTGGCGAAGTTCATGCCGAACCAGACGGCCGAGAGCAGCGCGATCAGCGCGATCAGCAGGAACACCGACGCGAAGGTGATCTGGATCGAGCGGCGCAGCGAATCGTAGGTGAGGTACTCGGCCGCCGCCGCCCGGGACACGCCCGGGAACTCGATGGCGAGCTGGCTCACCTCCCGCTGCACCATCAGCACGGCGTCGTCGTAGGCCGGCATGCGCAGCAGCGCGGCGAAGACCCGGCCCTCGGTGGGCAGGAGGCAGATCGGATCGGCGGAGTTCGCCGCGTCCTCGAAGGCCGCCGCCGAGGGCAGGCGGTTCGTCTTCAGGACGTCGATCTTGGCCCGGGCCACCACCTCGGTGGGGCCGCGCATGATCTGCGCCACCGGCAGGCCGAGATTGGTCGCCCGGGTGGTCAGGAAGGTCTGGAACCAGTCCCGGTTCACGTCGAAGTTCGGCCGGGCCCGGGTGAGGTCGTCGGCGAGGATGCGGATCTCGCGGGCGAGGCTCTGGCACTGGTTCTCCTGGTAGGCGTCGGCCACCTCCACGGATTTCAGCACCACGTCCCGGACCCGGTCGGTGAAGCCGAGCGACAGGCCCCGGTCGATCGTCACCGAGGCGACCACGGCGAGCAGGATCGTCGGCAGGATCGCGATCAGCGAGAACAGGCCGACGATGCGGGTGTGCAGGCGCGCCACCGCGGCGTTGGCCTTGCGGGCGTGCAGGAAGACCCGCGCCTCCCAGGCGATGATGACCGCGAGGCCGAGCACCAGGGCGGCGTTGATGGCCAGCAGCGTCACGCCGTAGGCCGGCGTCGGCGTCACCCGGATCACCCCGGCCAGGATCAGGAAGGTCGCGAGCGCCGAGACCAGGGCGGTGATCACCATGGCGGCGCCGATCCAGCCGGGACCGCGCGGGCCCGGCCGCAGCGATTCCGCCAGAGGCGTGCCGGACGGCTGGGACGCCTCGGGGCCCGCGGGCGTGCCCGCGTCCCGCTGATCCGCGGCCGGCTGGACAGCGTCCTGCTGGCCCGCGTCCTGCTGGACCGCGTCCTGGCCCGCCCCGTCGGCACCCCTCTCGGGGACCGACGCGGGGCCTTCCTCTGTCCGTGAGCGTCTCAGGAACGGCATGACTGGTGCAGGGCCACAACAGTGTGGCGGAATTAATACGAATCCGGGCGTCCGGGCGGCGGATCGGCGGCGCGATCCGCCGCACGCGGGCGGCCTTGACCGCGCCCCGCCCCGCCCGTACCCCCGGTCGCGGAGGCGAACGGGGTCTGGTGGCCCTCCTGGTCTTCAAAACCAGTGGTACGCCAACAGCGTACGGTGGGTTCGATTCCCATCCGCTTCCGCCACGCTTCAGACAATCGAAACCGATGAACCAGTGTTCGCCGATATTCAGGCGACACGTACGATTAAATTCGCGATACTGCTTCATCGGAACTGTGGGGGTGCCGGCTCGTTTCCCGCGATCGATCCCGCACGGGTGCCCGCGTGAAGAACCGATCCGCCGCCACCGTCCCGTTCCCGCCGGCCGCGGCCGGCCGCGCGCGCTGAGGCCGGCCATGCTGGACAGACTCGTCACGCTCCTCCCGCCCGGCGCCCGCGAGGCGCTGCGAACCCTCGCGGCGCGCCGGCCCGTGCGCCTTCCCGTGGGACTTCCCCCGCGTCGGCCGGGCGCCGAGGCCACGATCCTGCCGGGGCTCGACGCGCGGCCCGCCCCGATGGCGCCGCTGCACCCGCCCGCCGCCATCAACGACAATCCCCTCCAGGCCCTCCACGACGCCGTCGAGCGGGACCTGCGCGCCAGCGGCCACCTGCGCTGAGCGCGGGCCGCGCGGCCGACCGTCAGCGCTTGGCCGGTGCGGGGCCTTCGGGAATCGTCCCGGGCGCGATCCAGTGGCAGGCCGTGGTGCCGCGCACGGCGGCGCAGTCGTAGCTCGCGCCGCCCAGCGTCACCTTGTCGACGATGCCGGCGAGGTCCGTGCGCGCCAGCGCCGCGCAGCCGAGATGGTCCGCCTTGGGGTCGGCCAAGTGCGCCGCGGCCGCCGCCGCACCGTCGCGCATCAGCATGCGGTAATTGGCCAGCGACGGGCAGCCGATCACCGGCGGCCCGGCCCGCCGGTCCGGGACGCTCCTGTCGGGGCGGGGCGCGCGGGGCGCCTGCTGGGCCTGGACCGGCGCCGCGCCGAGGCCGAGGGCCAGCGCGACGAGGACGGCGTCGGGGAGGAGGCGGCGTGTCATGGGCCGCTCGTAGCACGGCGCGTCCGGTGTTGCGCATCCACCGCGCCGCTACGCTCAGCCCCCCGGCCGGCCCCCTCGCCCGGCCGCCGCAGACCTGCGGCGGATTGGGGGCTCGCCTGCGGATGTTCAGGCTTGACCGCGGGCCCGCCATTTGCGAGCGCCGCGCAGGAACGGAGGACGGGCCATGACGACGGAAATCGACAGCGACCAGAGACTGCACTTGGTCTTCGGCGGTGAATTGCAGGATCTCGACGGGGTCCGGTTCCGGGACATCAAGGACCTCGACATCGTCGGCATCTTCCCGGACTACGCCACCGCCCAGGCCGCGTGGCGGGCCAAGGCCCAGGCCACCGTCGACAGCGCGCAGACGCGCTACTTCGTGGTGCACCTGCACCGGCTGCTGGAGCCGCCGGCCCCCTGAGGGGACCGGGCGCGCGGGGATCCGAACCCGGGTCCGGGGCCGGGTCCGCCGCGCGCGTCCGCGGTGAGAGCGGGGTAAGAGCGCGGTGAGGGCGCGGCCGTGAAGGCATTGTGACACTTCCGGCCCGCTGCTAAGAGCCTCGCCCGTCATCGGATCGTTCCGGCTCCTCGGGAGACCGGTCTGAACAAGAGCGGCGGGAGGTCCGGCCGCGAGCGAGCGGCCGCCCATGAAATCCTCGATCAAGATCATCGCCGGGAATGCCAGCCGGCCCCTGGCCGAGGCGATCGCGGCCTATCTCGAATTGCCGCTCGCCAAGTGCATGGTCCGGCGCTTCGCCGACATGGAGATCTTCGTCGAGCTCCAGGAGAACGTGCGCGGCGAGGACGTGTTCATCGTCCAGTCGACCTCGTTCCCGGCGAACGACCACCTGATGGAGCTGCTGATCATGATCGACGCCGCGCGCCGGTCCTCGGCCCGGCGCATCACGGCGGTGATCCCGTATTTCGGCTACGCGCGGCAGGACCGGCGCACCTCCGGCCGCACCCCGATCTCGGCCAAGCTGGTGGCGAACCTGATCACGGAGGCCGGCGCCGACCGCGTCCTGACCCTCGACCTCCACGCCGGCCAGATCCAGGGCTTCTTCGACATCCCCACCGACAACCTGTTCGCCGCCCCCGTGATGGTGCGCGACATCAAGGAGCGGCTGCCGAGCGCCGACCGGATGGTGGTCTCGCCGGACGTCGGCGGCGTGGTCCGGGCGCGCGCCATCGCCAAGCGGATCGACTGCCCGCTGGCCATCGTCGACAAGCGCCGCGAGCGCCCCGGCGAGTCCGAGGTGATGAACATCATCGGCGAGGTCGAGGGCCGCTCCTGCATCCTCGTGGACGACATCGTCGATTCGGGCGGCACCCTGGTCAACGCCGCCGAGGCCCTGCTCAACGCCGGTGCCAAGGACGTCTCGGCCTACATCACGCACGGCGTGCTGTCGGGCGGCGCGGTCTCGCGCATCGCCGCCTCGCGGATGAAGGAGCTGGTGATCACCGACTCGATCCAGCCGACGCAGGCCGTCAAGCTCGCCCGCAACATCCGGGTGGCGACGATCGCGCCGCTGCTCGGCGAGGCGATCGGCCGGACCGCGACCGAATCCAGCGTCTCCAGCCTGTTCGACTGACGGCGCCGTCCGGCCGATTCTGGCCGGTCCTGAGGCGCCCCGCCCCTACCGGCCCGGCACCCAGCCGCCCCGGTTGCCGGTCTCGGTGCCCGGCGCGGTGAGCACCAGGACCGTGCGGCCCGGCAGCGGCACGGCGGTCCCGGCCGCGATCGCCGGCGCGCCGGGGGCGCGGGCGCCCGCGGGCTCGCCCGTGTCGAAGGCCGGCGTCCACGGGCCGCCGATCACCGGGGCGAGGCGGAAGCTGACGGCCTCCGCCCCGGCATTGAACAGCATCAGCAGGCGCTCGCCCGGGTCGCCGTCGTTGCCGATCTGCATGCCGAACACCTGGAGCCCGTCGTCGGACCAGTGCCGGACCTCCATCTCGATGCCCTCGGGGGAGAGCCAGTGCACGTCGCGCAGGGGCTCGTCGGGGTCGATCAGCGCGCCCGTGAAGAAGCGCCGCCGCCGCAGGGCCGGTTGGGCCCGGCGCAGGGCCAGCAGGTTGGCCACGAAGTCCGTGAGGGCCGGATCCGGATCGACGCTCCAGTCCATCCAGCTCGTCGGGTTGTCCTGGGCGTAGGCGTTGTTGTTGCCGCCCTGGCTGCGGGAGCGCTCGTCGCCCATGAGCAGCATCGGGACGCCCTGGGCCAGCATCACCGTCGCCAGCATGTTGCGCTTCTGGCGGGCGCGGAGCGCCAGGATCGCCGCGTCGTCGGTGTCGCCCTCGACGCCGTAGTTGCGGCTGACGTTGTGGTTATGGCCGTCGCGGTTGTCCTCGCCGTTGGCCTCGTTGTGCTTCTCCTCGTACGACACCGTGTCGGCGAGCGTGTAGCCGTCGTGGCTGGCGATGAAGTTGACGCTGGCCAGCGGCGAGCGCCCGGACGGGGCGAACACCTCGCGCGAGCCGGTCAGCCCCTGCGTGACCTTGGCGAGCGTGGCGGAATCGCCCTTCCAGAAGCCCCGGGCGGCGTCGCGGAACTTGTCGTTCCACTCGCTCCAGCCGCGCGGGTAGCCGCCGAGCTGGTAGCCGCCCTCCCCGACATCCCACGGCTCGGCCACCATCTTGACCCGCGCCAGCACTGGGTCCTGCGCCACGGCCTGGAAGAACGCCGCCTGCGGGGTGAAGGCGAAGGGCGCGCGCCCGAGGCTCGAGGCGAGGTCGAAGCGGAAGCCCGCGATGCCGTAGGCGGTGACCCAGTGGCGCAGCGAATCGAGCACGAGCTGCATCACCCGCGGGTGGCTCGCGTCGAAGGTGTTGCCGCAGCCGGTGCAGTCGCGGTTGCGGCGCGGGTCGGCGGGGTCGAGCTTGTAGTAGCTGGCGTTGTCGATGCCGCGGAACGACAGGGTCGGGCCGGTATGGTCGCCCTCGGCGGTGTGGTTGTAGACCACGTCGAGCCAGGTCTCGATCCCGGCGGCGTTCAGCTCCCGGATCGCCGCCTTCAGGCCGCCGAGGCCGCCCTCCCCCAGGTAGCGCGGCTCCGGGGCGAAGTAGCCCAGGGGCTGATAGCCCCAGAAATTGACGAGCCCCTTCTCCACCAGGAAGCGGTCGTCCGCGAAGGCCTGGATCGGCAGCAGCTCCAGGGCGGTGACGCCGAGCTTGACGAGGTGCTCGATGATCGCCGGGTGGGCGAGCGCCCCGTAGGTGCCGCGCTCCGCCTCGGGAATGTCGGGATGGGTGCGGGTCAGCGCCTTGACGTGCGCCTCGTACACCACCGTCTCGGCGAGCGGCCGGCGGACCGGGTTGAGGGCGAGGTCGGGCACCTCCGGCGCGGTGACCACGCAGCGCGGCATGTAGACCGCGCTGTCGCGCCGGTCGATCCGGTCCTCGCGCCCGCCGCCCCGGCGGTGGCCGTAGAGCGCGTCGTGCCAGCGGATCCGGCCGCGGATCTCCCGCGCGTAGGGGTCGAGGACGAGCTTCGAGGCGTTGAACCGGTGGCCCGCCGCCGGGTCCCAGGGGCCGTGCACCCGGTAGCCGTAGAGCTGGCCCGGCAGCACGCCGCGCAGGTAGCCGTGCCAGACGTCGTCGGTCCGGCAGGGCAGCCGCACCGTGCGGGTCTCGTGCCGCTCCCCCGGCTCGAACAGGCAGATGTCGACCGCGGTGGCGTGCTCGGAGAACAGGGCGAAGTTGACGCCGCGCCCGTCGAAATGGGCGCCGAGCGGTGCCGGCACCCCGTCGTCGACGGCGATCATGCGGGGCGTCCGGTCACACGGATGGCGGCGGGCGGGAGCAGCGGGAGGCGCCGGCTATTCGGCGGCCGCGGCGGCGGTGGGCGGCTCGCGCTCGACCGTGCGGAAGTTCTCGAGCTCCGCCAGGAAGTTGCGCGCCCACCAGTCGACGTCCTCGCGGGTCATGCGCTCGACCATCGGCTTCCAGCGCGCCAGCCGCTCGGCCTTCGGCATGTAGAGGGCCGCGCGGATCGCCTCGGCGACCTCGAACCGGTCGTAGGGGTTGATCAGCAGCGCCTCGGGCAGCTGCCGGGCGGCGCCGGCGAATTTCGACAGGACCAGCACCCCCGGATCGTCCTCGCTCTGGGCGACGACGTACTCCTTGGCGACGAGGTTCATGCCGTCGCGCATCGGCGTGACGAGCCCGACCCGGGCGGCCCGGTAGAGGCCGGCCAGCACGGGCCGCGGATAGGCCTTGGTGATGTACTGGATCGGCGTCCAGGCCGGGTCGCCGAGCGAGCCGTTGATCTCGCCGACCTTCTCGTTCACCTCGCGGGCGAGCTGCTCGTATTCCGGCACCTCGCTGCGGGATTTCGGCGTGATCTGGATGTAGGTGACGTTGCCGCGCTGGTCGGGATTCGAGGCGAAGAAGCTCTCCACCGCCTCCATCCGCTCGGGCACGCCCTTGGAATAGTCGAGCCGGTCGACGCCGATCAGCAGCTTGCGGGTGCGCAGGCCCGCGATGGTCTCGCGCACGACCTTGTTGGAATTGGCCTTCTCGGCGGCCTCCTTGAAGCCCGCGACGTCGATGCCGATCGGGAAGGCGCGGATCCGGGTCCGGCGGCCGTCGACCATCAGCGAGCCGCCGCCGAGCGGGATCGCCCGCTGGGTATCGACGAGGTTGCGCTGCAGGTTCTGGACGTCCGCCTCGGTCTGCAGGCCGATCAGGTCGTAGTCGACGATGGCGCGCAGGAGCTCGCCGCTCGCCGGCAGCGAGTTGAACACGTCGGCGGCGGGCCAGGGGATGTGGTGGAAGTAGCCGATCGGGTTGTCGAGCCCGAGTCCGCGCAGCTCGGCGGCGAGCGGCAGCAGGTGGTAATCGTGGACCCAGATGATGTCGTCGGGCTCGACCAGCTTGGCCAGCGCCCGCGCGAAGGTCCGGTTCACGCGGCTGTAGCCGGCATAGTCCGAGCGCGAGAAGGCGCCGAGCCCGAGCCGGTAATGCATGATCGGCCACAGGGCGCGATTCGCGAAGCCGGCGTAGTATTCCAGGTGATCCTGCGGCGAGAGGTCGACGACGGCGTACTGGACCCGGCCCCGGTCGATCAGCGTCGGCTCCTCGGACGGCTCGTCCGTGATGGTGCCGCTCCAGCCGAACCACAGACCTTCGTAGGCCGTGAAGGCCTCCTTGACCGCGACGGCGAGGCCGCCCGCCGCCACCGCCTTGCCGCCCTCCTCCGGGACGGCGACGCGGTTCGATACGATCACAAGGCGTGCCACGCGGGTCGGCTCCGGATCAGGGGCGCGGGTCGGGTCGAGGATCTCGCCGCGCCTGCATCGGGACGTCACTATTATGTCAGAACGCGCGGAGGCCCTGCGCGATCCTTTGTCGGTCGTCCCGCAACCCAAGCGTGAAGCCGGGCGCGGGTCAAGTCGAGGCCCTGCCGTTCCGGGACAGGGCGGCCGCTCCGTCCCGGTCGGGCGCCCCGGTCGGGCGCCCCGGTCGGGCGCCCCGGTCGGGCGCCCCATGCGAGCGTTGTACAAGCGTGGCGGTTCTGGCAGATCTTGCCTGAACGGCGCGTGAGCGGTGCCGCCCGTCGCGCTGGACCCCGCGCACGCATCGGAAGGGCGCACAGGGACCGGAACCCGCGACAGCCGAGTCGGTTACTCAGCCATCGCGGGGCCCGCGGTCGCCGCGAGCGGCCCCGTCCCCGCGCCGCGAGGAGTGTTTTCGAGATGGCCGGCAACGAGTTACCGCAAGGCACCCCCGCGGATCCGATCGCGGATCCGCACCGCGAGGGGCCGCACGCCGCGCCGCACGACGCGCCCCACACCGCCGCGGAGGAGCGCGCGCAGTGGCGGGCCCTCCAGGGCGACGTCGAGGGGCTCGCCGACGTGGCGGCCGAGCGCGGGCGCGGTCTGCTCGACGCGGCCCGGCTGCAGGCGCAGAGCTACGTCGAGCAGCGCAAGAGCGACGCCGCGCAATCGGTCCACGACCTGGCGCAGACGATCCGCAATTCCGGCCGCGATCTCGGCGACAAGCCGAATGTCCGCGCCTTCTTCGACAGCGCCGCGGACGGGCTGGAGCAGCTCGGCTCCTCGATCGAGCGCCGCAGCCTCGGCGAGTTCTACAGCGAGGCCGAGTCCTTCGCCCGGCGCGCGCCGGTGGCGGTCGCTGTGGGGACCTTCGTGGCCGGCCTGATCGCCGCCCGCTTCATCAAGTCGTCCAGCCTGCCGCCGGAGGCGCCGGACGGCGACGCCCGCGACAGCTTCCGGGCCTGACGCCATGACCTACGGCTCCGACCCGCGCCAGGCGGGCCCCTCCACGGGTTCCTCCACGGGCCCAGCCACGGGCCCCTCCAGCATCCAGAGCCTGATCGGCGACGCCCTGCGGGAGACCAACGAGCTCGCCCGCAAGGAGATCGCGCTGTTCCGGGCCGAGATGGCCGGCAACGTCCGCCAGCTCATCGTCGGCCTCGCCTGCATGGTCGGCTCGGCGGTGTTCGCCGTGGTCGCCCTGCTGGTCCTGATCGGCGCCTTCGTGAAGTGGCTCGCCACCATCGTGGGCTCCGAGTGGCTCTCGGCCCTGATCGTCGGCGGCGTTCTGCTGCTCCTCGCCCTCGGGATGGCCCTGTGGGCGCGCAGCGTCCTCTCCCTCTCGACCCTGGCCCCGAAGCGCACGACGCGCCAGGTCCGCCAGGATGCCCAAGCCCTCTCGGAGCGCGTGTCCGGATGAGTACGATGAACGACCTCGAGAAGGAGATCGAGGAGAGCCGCGCCCGGCTCGACGACACGATCGACCGCATCCAGGGCCGGCTCTCGGTGCCGAATCTCGTGGACGAGATGCTGGGCAATGCCCGGCGGGTGCCGGCGCTGAACACGACCTACGATTCGGCCCTGGAGGCGGTGCGCCGCAATCCCGTGCCGGTGCTGCTGATCGCGGCGGGCGTCGGCCTGCTGTTCAACCGGATGGCCCGCGACGCCCAGCGCCGCCGCACCGAGGTCTCGGCCGAGCGCGTGCCCACCCTGAACACCGGCGCGGCCCGCGGCTACGACCCCGACCGCCCGACGGTCCGCCCGGCCCGCGATCCGCTGGACACGACCGAGATCTGAGGACCGGACCCGTCCGGGTCCGGCCGGGTCCGGGACGAGACACCGTGCCGCCCGGCCGGACGACCGGGCAGACCGGCGCCGAAGGCGGGCCGGCGAGACCGACATCTGAGGACAGCGCCATGACCGACAAGCCGGGTATCCCCTCCAGCACCCCCGAGCAGCTCGCCGCCGCGGCGGGGATGCCGCACGGCGCCGACGACAAGAGCCTGCGGCCGGATCCGGCCGGCCTCGGCGACCCGGGCGCGCCCGGCACCGCCGCGGGCGACTTCACCCTCCGGCCGGATCCGCGCGGCCTGCACGACCCGCTCCGGCCCGGCGCGGCGACGGGCTCGCACGACGCCGCCCGTGACACTGCCCAGGACGCAGCCCAGGACGCCGCTTCGGCCGCGAAGGACGGCATCCGGGCGGCGGGCGACCGGGCCACCGAGTTCGCCGGGCAGGCGCGCCGCACTGTCTCGGGCCTCGCCGACGACATCAACGACCGCCTCGGCGGGGCGGCCGATCAGGCGCGCGACCGCGCCACCGCGGCCTACGACGAGGCCCGGGAGCGGGCCGGCGCCCTCCATCGCCGCAACATGCGGGCGCTGGACGACCTGACCAACCAGGGGATCGAGGGGATCAACCGCGGGCGCACCGCCGTCGAGCGCTTCGTGGACGACAACCCGCTCCTCGTCGGCGTCGTCGGCGTGGCCGCGGGCCTGCTCCTCGGCGCGCTGCTGCCGCGCACCCGCCAGGAGGACCGGAGCATCGGTCCCTGGGCCGACGAGGTCCGCGACCAGGGCCTGCGCTACGCCCGCGAGGTGACCAATATCGGCCGCGAGTTCGTCCAGACCGCCCTCGACCCGGACAACCTCAACGCCGCCGCCCGCAAGGTGGTCGATCCGGAGAGCCACACGCCGCCCGCTGGCGAGCGCACGCAGCACAATCTCTGATTCGGTGGCCGGGGCCCCTCCGTGGGGGCCTCGGCGCCGTCATCCCGGGCGAGGCGACGTGCCCCGGAGTTGCGCGACGTCGAGCAGCGTGGCGCCGCCTGGATTGCTCCGCTCGCAGCGACGCGGTGGCCGGATCCTCGCTCCGTCGACCCTTCTGACAGGACGGCGCGTCAGTCCCGGTACAGCCCCGCATGCGCCTCGCGGAGCAGATTCTTCTGGACCTTGCCCATCGTGTTGCGCGGCAGCTCGTCCACGAACAGGACGCGCTTGGGGCACTTGAACCGGGCGAGGCGCCCCTCCAGGGCGGCCTGCACGCCGGCCTCGTCCGGGCAGCCGGCGCCGCCCACCACCACGGCGGTGACGGC
Organism: Methylobacterium sp. yr668; assembly: GCF_900116245.1. Taxonomy (NCBI): domain Bacteria; kingdom Pseudomonadati; phylum Pseudomonadota; class Alphaproteobacteria; order Hyphomicrobiales; family Methylobacteriaceae; genus Methylobacterium; species Methylobacterium sp. yr668. Next base: position 42,277 of record NZ_FOZY01000009.1, read on the forward strand.
CTCGCCGAAATCCGGGTGCGCCAGGCCGATCACGGCGGATTCGACCACGCCCGGCAGGGCGTCGATCTCGGTCTCGACCTCCTTCGGGTAGACGTTGAAGCCCCCCGAGATGATCAGGTCCTTGCCGCGCCCGACGATGTGGACGTAGCCCCGGCCGTCGACCTTGCCGAGGTCGCCGGTGATGAAGAACCCGTCGGCCCGGAACTCGGCGGCGGTCTTCTCGGGCATGCGCCAGTAGCCCTGGAACACGTTCGGGCCCTTCACCTCGATCATGCCGACCGCGTCGGGCCCGAGGGCCGCGCCGGTCTCGGGATCGACCACCCGCAGGGACACGCCCGGCAGGGGGAAGCCCACCGTGCCGGCGACCCGGTCCCCCGCGTAGGGGTTCGAGGTGCTCATGTTGGTCTCGGTCATGCCGTAGCGCTCGAGGATGGCGTGACCCGTGCGGGCCTGCCATTCCCGGTGCGTCTCGGCGAGCAGCGGCGCCGAGCCCGACACGAACAGGCGCATGCCCCGGGCCGCCTCCGGCGTCAGGCCCGGCTCCTTGAGGAGCCGGGTGTAGAAGGTCGGGACGCCCATTAGGGCGGTCGCCCGCGGCATCAGGCTCAGGATCAGCTTCGGGTCGAGCCGGGGCAGGAACAGCATGGAGCCGCCGCTCGCCAGCACCGTGTTGGTCGCCACGAACAGGCCGTGGGTGTGGAACACCGGCAGGGCGTGGATCAGCACGTCGTCGGCGGTGAAGCGCCAGTACGCGACCAGCGTCCGGGCATTCGACGCGAGGTTGTCGTGGGTCAGCATGGCGCCCTTGGAGCGCCCGGTCGTGCCCGAGGTGTAGAGGATCGCCGCGAGATCCTCCGGACCGCGGGGCACGTCCGCGAAGGCGGCCCCCGCATCGGCGGCCCGGTCAGCGGCCTCCGCGGCGCTGCCGCCGCCCGCCGCGTCGAGGGTCCAGACCTGTCGGACGCCGGCGGCGGCCTCGGCGAGCGCGTCGCGCCGGCCCGGGTCGCAGACGAACACGGTCGGCTCGGCGTCGCCGAGGAAGTAGCCGATCTCCGCCGGGGTGTAGGCGGTGTTGAGCGGCAGGAACACGGCGCCGGCCCGGACCGCGCCGAGATACAGGAAGATCACCTCGGGGCTCTTCTCGACCTGCACGGCCACCCGGTCGCCGGGTGCGACGCCCGCCGCCCGCAGGGCCGCCGCGTAGGCGCCGGAGCGGGCGATCAGGTCCGCGTACGCGTAGCGGCGCCCGTCCGGCGTCTCGATCACGGTCTTGGCGGGATCGGCGGCGCCGTCCCGCACCAGGGAGAAGAGGTGGTTCGTCATCGTGAGGCTGGGCTATCACGGGCTATGGGTCGCGCGCACCCATAGCCGCCCGGAGGCCCCCTCGGCGAGCCCTTTCCGGCGGCGCGTCGTCCGCGCGGTCCGGTGAGTCGCGACGCCTACGCCTCGGCGAGCACCACGGCCCGGGGCGGCGGCAGCTTGGCGCGCAGCTCCCGAGTCACCGCCGGAGCCGCCACCACGGTGCCGAGATTGGCGTAGGTCTCGTGGTTCCGCTCGATGGCGGCGAGGTCGTAGAGGTAGTTGACCATCAGCCCGTGGGACTGGGCCAGCCCCTTCTTGGAGGTGTCGCCCAGGAAGTTGATCCGGTCGAGGCGCGCGCCGTTGCCGAGATGGAACCGGGCCACCGGATCGAGGGGGCGCCCGCGCTCGTTCTTGGCGCGCAGGAAATAGGCGGCCGCCGCCGGGATCAGCGCCCGGCGCACCGTCTCGGCCCGGGCCTTGTCGGCCGGCCAGGCCGGGTCGTCCAGCGCCCGCAGGGTCTCGACATCCTCGGGCAGCAGGCCCTGCGGGCTGTCGGCCCGGCGCTCCCGCGCCAGCCACGCGGCGAAGCCCGGCACCGGCGAGAGCGTCACGAAGGTCTTGAGCGTGGGGACCTCGCGGGTCAGGTCCTCGACCACCTGCTTGATCAGGAAGTTGCCGAAGGTGACGCCGGCGAGGCCCTTCTGGCAGTTCGAGATCGAGTAGAACACCGCCGTGGTGGCCGCCTGCGGCTGCAGCGGCTTGCGCTCCTGCGACAGGATCGGGGCGATCGCCGGGGCGATCTGGTCGGTGAGCGCGACCTCGACGAAGATCAGCGGCTCGTCGGCGAGCGCCGGGTGGAAGAACGCGAAGCAGCGCCGGTCCGGCGGCTCGATGCGGGCGCGCAGGTCGTCCCAGCCGGAAATGGCATGGACCGCCTCGTAGCGGATGATCTTCTCCAGGATGTGCGCCGGCGTCGTCCAGTCGATGTGGCGCAGCACGAGGAAGCCGCGGTTGAACCACGACGCGAACAGGTGCTCGAAGTCGCAGTCGAGGCTGTCGACGGCGTCCATCAGGGCGGGGTCGGCCTCGTCGCCGGCGCGCAGGGCCTGGCGCAGGTCGAACAGGTCCTCGCGCATCCGCACGAGGCTGAGCGTGCCGCCGCGGGCGAGGTTGAGGCGGCGAATCAGCTCCTGGCTGCGCGGCTCGGCGGCCTCGTGCAGGCTGCCCAAGCGGGCGCGGGAGGGGGCGGCGCGGTAGGCGGCGATGGCCTCGTCGACGGCGGCGTGGTCCGCGTCGAAGTCGAGGGCGATAGCCCGCAGGAAGGCGTGGCGCTCCGCCTGGCCGAAGCTCGCGTAGCGGTCGAGGATCAGGCGGGCCAGCGCCACCCCGGAGGCCTCGCCGCGCCGGGAGATCAGGTCCTCGCAGAGCTTGACGAGGTCGCCGGCACTCGCCCGGGACGCGATGTCGCCGCGCCCGATCCCGATCAGGTCGCGGCCGCGCTCGCTGATGGTCTGAAGCAGGTCGCCGAAGAAGGAGATCGCCGCCATGACCTTCGCACTGACCCCTGTCGACCCGGATTCGAGACGTGTCCGGTCCCGCGACGCCGGCTCGTCGGTCGGGCGCGGGCGGAACCGGATCCGGACGCCGGCGGGCGTCCCGATCCGCCCGCCATTCTACGGCGCCGCGGCCGCCGCGACCAGAGCTTGACCGGTCGCCGACGCGGGGCTCCCCACGGGGCTCCCCGTGTGCGGGCGCGGCACGACCATCGTGTGACGGGGGTGGTGCGGTGGATCCGGCCGGCCGTCAGAGCCGCTCGGCCACGGTGGCGAGGTCCGCCCGCTCGCGCCAGTCGCCGACGCCGTGCTGGCGGGCGAAGCGCAGCTCCGCGGCGCGGCGGGCGCGCTCGGGATCGCGGGCCCGCGCGATCGCGACCGAGCCGATTGTGAACGGCACCCCGAGGATCTCCTTGGCGAAGTCGACGCGGTAGTTCGGCATCCCGTACTCCCTGCTGCGGCGGCCCCGGCGCCGTTCGCACGGAACGAAACCGCCCTCTCGTTCGTAGTCCGGTCCGTAAACCTCGCGAGGCCCGGCGCCCGGCGCATCGGTCGCGGCGCCCGCTGGCATGGGGGCGGCGCCGGCTGCGTCTGTTGCATATGGTGCGCCGCCGGCTCCGGTGAAGGGGCCCGGGGCGTCCCGGCAGGGATGCATCGCCGCAGCTTGCCCGGCGGCGCGCTCCGCCCGTATCGCTCGCCGCTCCGATCGCCCTCCCGACACGGACCCGACCATGGCTCTCCCGCGGCGGCCCACCCGCCTGCCCCCGACCCGGCCGTGACCGCACCCCTCGACGCGAAGGCCCGGCTCGGCCTGACGCTGATCGCCGGCGGGGCCGTGGCCAACATCTACTACAACCAGCCGCTGCTCGGCCTGATCGTGGCCGAGTTCGGCGACCGCGCCGCCCTGTGGGTGCCGACCACGGCCCTGGTCGGCTACGGGCTCGGCATCGTCGGGCTCGTGCCGCTCGGCGACGCCCTGCCGCGCCGCGCCCTGATCGTAGGGCAGTGCCTCGGCCTCGCCCTGGCCCTGCTCGCCGTGGGCCTCGCGCCGAACCTCGCCTGCCTCGCGCTCGCCCATCTGGTGGTCGGCGTGCTGTCCTGCGCGGCCCAGCAGGCGGTCCCGTTCGCGGCCGAGCTCGCCCCGGACGCGAGCCGCGGGCGGATCGTCGGCCAGGTCATGACCGGGCTCCTCACCGGCATCCTGCTCGCCCGCACGGCGAGCGGCTTCCTGGGGGCGCATCTCGGCTGGCGGCCCGTCTTCCTCGTCGCGTCCGTGGTGGCGCTCGCCATGGCGGGCATCGCGCGGGCCACCCTCCCCCACACGGTGCAGACGCACCCGCTGCGCTACCGCGCCCTGATGCTGTCGATCCTCCACCTCGCCCGCACGCAGCCGGTGCTGCGCACGGCGAGCCTGTCGCAGGCGCTGCTGTTCGCCGGCTTCAACGCCTTCTGGGCGACCCTGGCCCTGCTGGTCGAGGCGCCGCCCTTCGGCCTCACCGCCGCCGGGGCCGGGCTGTTCGGCGTGATCGGCGTCTGCGGGGCCTTCGTGGCGCCGATCTCGGGCCGCTTCACTGACCGGCGGGGGGCGAAGCCCGTCGTCCTCGGCGGCAGCCTGCTGGTCGCGCTGTCCTTCGTGGTGCTCTGGGCGGGGGGCACGTGGTCGCTCGCCGCGGTGGCGCTCGGCGTGCTGCTCATCGACATCGGCATGAACGGCGCGCTCATCGCCAACCAGACCCGCGCCTACGCGCTGGTTCCGGGCGCGCGGGGCCGCATCAACACCGTGCTGTTCACGACCCTGTTCGTGTTCGGGGCGCTCGGCGCCTATGCCGGTTCGCAGGCCTTCCTGCTCGTGGGCTGGCCGGGCGTCTGCGCGGTCGGCCTCGCCTTCTCGGCGCTGGCCGTGCTCGTGGCGGCCCGCGACCCGCACCCACCGGGGGCCCGGGCTACCTGAGCACCCGCGACAGCCGGCACCAGCCCACCCTGTCGGGCGGAAGTCCGAAGCGCAGGCGCTCCGGGCGCCCGGCGAAGCGCCGCACCGCGATCCCGGACGCCGCGAGCCGCCGGTAGAGGTCCGGCCCGTCGGGGAAATCGGCGGTCCGGAACAGGCAGGTGCCGCCGACGGTCCGGCCTCCGGCCCGGGCGATCATCCGGTCGAGGCGGCCCGCATCCGCGGCCCGGGCGCGGGCGGCCTCAGCGCGCCAGCCCGCGTCCGACAGGGCCGCGCGCCCGATCGCCAGGGCCGGGCCCGACACCGCCCAGGGTCCGAGCGCCGCGGCGATCCGGGCCGCCGTGCCGGGCTCGGCGACCGCGAAGCCGAGGCGCAGGCCGGCGAGCCCGTAGGTCTTGCCGAAGGAGCGCAGCACCACGGTGCCGGGCCCCGAGTCCGGTGCGGAGACGTGCGGGCACAGGCTCTCCACCGGCTCGAGGTCGGCGAAGGCCTCGTCGGCGACCAGCAGGCCGCCGCGCCGGCCGAGCGCCGCGGCGAGCGCCCGGCGCTCGGCCAGGGGATGGGTCCGCCCGTCCGGGTTGTTGGGATCGACGATCACCGCCACCCGGGCCGCGCCGAGGGCGTCGACGCTCGAGACCTCCGCCACCGCGTGCCCGGCCCGCGCCCAGGCGGCGGCGTGCTCGGCGTAGGTCGGCCCGAGAACCGCGACCCGGGTCGGGGCCAGGAGCCGGGGCAGGGTCTCGATCAGGACCTGCGTGCCGGGCGCGGGCACGACGTGGTCGGCGTCCGGCGCGCCGTAGGCCGCGGCGGCGGCCTCCCGGAGCGCGCGGACCTCGGCGGCCTCGGGCAGGCGCGCCCAGGCGCTGGCCTCCAGCGCGGGCACGGGATAGGGGACCGGGTTGATCCCCGTCGAGAGGTCGAGCCAGGGCTCCGGCGCGTCGGGAAAGGCTTGTCGGAGCCCGCCGAGATCGCCGCCATGCGCGATCGGGGCGGCCTCACGCGCGGGAACGCTCCACACCGAATGGTCCATCTGCCCGGTACGTTCGCCGACACGCTCGCCGTCCTCGCCGTCGCCCTCGGGATCGAGGCGGCGGCCGGCTATCCCGACGCGCTCTACAGGGCGGCCGGTCACCCTGTCACCTGGATCGGCCGGCTGATCGCCGCCCTGGAGCGCGGCCTCAACCGCGGCTCGGCGCGCCGGCGGCGGGTCGCCGGCTGCGCCGCGCTGGCGCTGCTCCTCGCCGCGGTCGGCTCGGCCGCCCTCGCCGTCACGGCGCTGGCGGGGCTCGCCGGCCCCCTCCCCGCTCTGCTCCTCCTCGGCCTGCTCGGCGCGAGCCTGCCGGCGCAGCGCAGCCTGCACCAGCACGTCGCCGCCGTGGAGACGGCCCTGCGCGCGGGCGGCCTGGAGGCCGGGCGCCGGGCCGTGGCGATGATCGTGGGGCGCGACCCCGACCGCCTCGACGAGGCGGCTGTCTGCCGGGCCGCGATCGAGAGCCTAGCGGAGAACTTCTCCGACGGGATCGTGGCGCCGGCCTTCTGGATCGGCTGCCTCGGCCTGCCGGGGGGTGCCCTCTACAAGGCGGTCAACACCGCCGACAGCATGATCGGCCACCGCAGCCCGCGCTACGCCGCCTTCGGCTGGGCGGCGGCCCGGCTCGACGACGGCGTGAACCTGCCGGCCTCCCGGCTCGCGGGCCTGCTGATCGCCGGGGCGGCGGCCCTGCGCGGCGCCGACGCGCGCGGGGCGCTCCGGGCCATGGCCCGGGACGCGCGCCGGCACCGCTCGCCCAATGCCGGCTGGCCCGAATCCGCCATGGCGGGGGCGCTCGGCCTGCGGCTCGCGGGGCCGCGGGTCTACGACGGCACCCTCGTCCCGGACGCCCATATGGGCGACGGCCGGGACGCCGCCACGGCCGACGACATCGCCCGGGCGCTGGCCCTCTACCGCACCGCCTGCTGGCTGCAGGGCGGGCTCGTGCTGGCGCTCCTCGCGCTCTGCCTGTCGCTCACCGGCTGAGCCGTCCTCGCGAGCGGAGCGAAGCGCGCCAGGGCCGCGCGACCTCTGAGATCGTGGCGCCGACGGGATCGCTTCGCTCCGCTCGCAGAGACGGCGGCAATTCCCGATCGGGCCTTGGCACGGCCCGCGCACCGGACGCATCGTGGCCGGACGGGGCAGGATGAGGGAGACGCCGATGCGTGCCGTGTTCGTGGATGCCAGCGAGACCCTGGCGGCGGTGGCCCGGCGGCTGCTGCGGCCGGACGATCCGCCCTTCGCGATCCACGCGGATCCCGGAATCGCGCCGCAGGACCTGCCCGCGATCCTCGACGGCGCCGAGACCGCGGTGATCGACCACACCGCCCTCCCCCTCGACGTGGCCCGGGCCTGCGCGGGCCTGAAGCACGTCGTGTTCCTCGGCACCGGCGCCCGCAGCTACATGGACCCGGAGGCGCTCCGGGACGCCCTCGGCGTCACCGTCCACACCATCAAGGGCTACGGCGACACGGCGGTCGCCGAGTGCGCCTTCGCGCTGATGTGGGCCGCCGCCCGCGGCCTGCCCGAGATGGACCGGGCGATGCGCGCCGGATCCTGGCTGCGCACCGAGGGGATCCAGCTCACCGGCAAGACCGTCGGCCTCGTCGGGTTCGGCGGGATCGCGGCCGAGATGGCGCGCCTCTGCCGGGGCGCGGGCATGCGGGTGCTCGCCTGGAACCGGACCCCGAAGACCCATCCCGGCGTCGACTTCGTCCCGCTCGACCGCCTGCTCGCCGAGAGCGACGTGGTCTCGCTCCACCTGCTCCTGACCGACGCGACGCGCGGCTTCCTGTCGGCCGCGCGGATCGCCGCGATGAAGCCCGGCGCGATGCTGATCAACACCGCCCGCGGGGCGGTGCTCGACGAGGACGCCCTGGTCGCGGCCCTGCGCACCGGCCACGTGGCGCGGGCCGGGCTCGACGTGTTCACCGTCGAGCCCCTGCCGCCGGATCACCCGCTGGCGCACCTGCCCAGCGTCACCCTGTCGGCGCACTCGGCATTCCGCACGCCCGAGGCGAGCGACAACCTGATCGGCGCCGCCCTCGACCATTGCCGGCGGATCGCCGCCGGCTGACAGCTGCGCCGCGGGAGCGGCCGCCCCGGTGCCCGGCTCTCCTAGTGCTCGGTGCCCTGCATGTTCGGGCGCGGCTCGCCGCCGTGGTGGTGGATCACGCTGGAGCGCTCCGGGCTCCCCTTCGCGTCGGCGACCTGCTTCCGGGCCGCGGCGGCCAGGAACCAGATGCCGCCGAGCGTCCCGAAGGCGAGGATCATGAGCGGAAATCCCTGACTCATCGCGGTGCCCTCCTCGACGATGGCCCGCGGGCTTGCGGGTCTGCATCATCCTGCCGGTCGTGCCGGCCTGAGGAAGGATAACGCACGAATCCGGACCGTGTTCAGGCCGGTCTCGCGGCCGTCGGCATCGCCCGCCGCGCCGCGTCGCGGCGCAGGGCAGAGAGCACCACGAACATGAGGCCGGCCCCCACGGCGAGGCAGGCGGCCAGGAACAGCATCGGCACGAGGTCGCTCTGGGTCTGGTCGCGGATGAACGGTACGGCGTTCTGGGCGACGAAGCCGCCGAGATTGCCGACCGAATTGATCGCCGCGATCCCGGCGGCCGCCGAGGCACCGCGCAGGAACGTCCCGGGCATCGACCAGAAGACCGGCTGGGCGGCGAAGGTCCCGGCCGCAGCCACGCACAGGCAGGCGAACTTCACGGCGTTGCCCGGCAGGACGACGGAGAGCGCGAGGCCCGCCGCCCCGACCAGCGCCGGCCCGACCACGTGCCAGGTCAGGGCGTTGCCCTGCGCCCCCGTGCGGGCGGCGTGGCGCGGCACCCACCACAGGGCGAAGGCCGTGGCGAGCCACGGGATGATGTTGAGGAAGCCGTTGGTGAGGTTCGAGACGCCGAAGCCCTTGACCACGGTGGGGAGCCAGTAGCCCAGGCCGTAGGCGGCGAGCGGCAGGGAGACGTAGACCCCGGCGAGCATCAGCACCCGCCGGTCGAGGAGCGCCGCGAACGGGTTGCCGTGGTCGACGTGGCCGCCGTCCTCGCGCTCGGCCCGGAGCGTGCGGGCGAGCCAGTCGCGCTGGGCCTGCGACAGCCAGGGGGCGGTCTCGGGGCCGTCCGGCAGGACGAACAGCACCACCGCGGCCATGAGGATCGCCGGCGCGCCGGTGGCCAGGAACACCCACTGCCAGCCCTGGAGGCCGAGGAGCCCATCGAGGCCCAGCAGCGCGCCGCCGATCGCCGCACCGACCGCGTTGGCGATGGCGCTGGCGATCATGAACCAGCCGATCATCCGCGCCCGGTGCGCTTGCGGGAACCACAGGGTCAGCGCGAACAGCACGCCGGGGAAGAAGCCGGCCTCGGCGGCGCCGAGCAGGAAGCGCAGCACGTAGAACATCGCCGTGCCCTGGGTGAAGCCCAGCAGGACGGTGACGATCCCCCAGGTGATCATGATCCGGGCGAACCAGATCCGCGCGCCGACCCGCTCCAGGAAGACGTTGGCCGGCACCTCGAACAGGAAGTAGCCGAGAAAGAACAGCGAGGCCCCGAGCCCGTATGCGGTCTCGGAGAGGCCGAGGCTGCCGACCATCTCCAGCTTGGCGTAGGAGACGTTCTGCCGGTCGATATAGGCGATCAGGTAGAGCAGGCCGAGGAGCGGCATGAGCCGCAGGGTCACGGTCCGGACGGTGCTCGCGGCGAGATCCTCCCCGGCGGGGGACGGCGTGGGCGGCATGGGGCGTTCCTCCGGGGGCGTGCGGCCCTTCGTGGCGGGGCCGGCATAACACAGAGTAATCCCTGGCCCGCGCCCCGCCTACCGGGCAAGCGCCAGGAGGCGGTCGCAGTCAACATGGGCCGCGATGTGTCGCGCGAGGCCGTCCAGCGCCGCCTCGACCCCGGCCTCGTAGCCGGTGCCCTCCGAGACGGTGCCGAGGCGCGCGAGCCAGGCCGCCCGCTGGGCATCCTGCGCGAAGAGGCCGTGCACGTAGGTCCCGGCCACGCGCCCGTCCGCCGAGACCGCCCCGTCCGGGCGCCCGTCGGCGAGGCGCAGCAGCGGCCGGTCCGCGTCGGGGCCCTCCGTCGCGCCGATATGCATCTCGTAGCCGGCGAACGGCACGCCGTCGGGCAGGCTCGTGCCGGTGACGGCGGCGAGGCGCTTCTCCGGCGTCATCACGGTGTCGACGGCGAGGAGCCCGAGGCCCGGCACCGTCCGGGGCGCCCCCTCGATCCCGTGCGGGTCGGCGAGGCTGTGGCCCAGCATCTGGTAGCCGCCGCACAGGCCGAGCACCCGTCCGCCCCGGCGGACATGGGCGCGCAGGTCGACGTCCCAGCCCTCTCGGCGGAAAGCCTCCAGGTCGTCGATCGTGGTCTTCGACCCCGGCAGCAGCACGAGGGCGGCCCCGGCGGGGATCGGCGTTCCGGGCCGGACCAGCACCACCGACACGTTCGGCTCCGCCCGCAGCGGGTCGAGATCGTCGAAATTGGCGATGCGCGGCAGCACCGGCACCGCCACCGTGACGGAGCCGGCCCCGCGCGAGTCCGAGCCGGCGAGGCCCAGCACGTCCTCGGCCGGCAGGCGCGCGGCGTCGGGGAAGTGCGGCACGAGGCCGAGCGCCGGCCAGCCGGTCCGCTCGGCGATCAGCCGCATCCCGTCGGCGAACAGGCTCGGATCGCCGCGGAACCGGTTGACGAGGAAGCCGGCGACCATCGCGGCGTCCGCCGGGTCGATCACCGCCTTCGTGCCGACGAGGCTCGCGATCACCCCGCCCCGGTCGATGTCGCCGACCAGCACCACCGGCGTGTCGGTGGCCCGGGCGAAGCCCATATTGGCGATGTCGCCCGCGCGCAGGTTTATTTCCGACGCCGAGCCCGCGCCTTCGACCAGAACCAAGTCGGCCTCGTCCGCGAGCTGGGAGAAGCTGTCGAGGACGGCGGACATCAGCCGGGGCTTCCAGGCCTGGTAGTCGCGCGCCTTCACGGTGGCGACCATCCGGCCCTGCACGACCACCTGAGAGCCGACCTCGCTCTGCGGCTTCAGCAGGACCGGGTTCATGTGCACGGAGGGCGCCACCCGGGCGGCCCGGGCCTGGAGCGCCTGCGCCCGGCCGATCTCGCCGCCGTCGGCGGTGACGGCGGCGTTGTTCGACATGTTCTGCGGCTTGAACGGCCGGACCCTCAGGCCCCGCTCCGTGAAGGCGCGCGCCAGCCCCGCCACGATCAGGGACTTGCCGACGTCGGAGCCGGTGCCCTGGATCATCAGGGCCTTCCTGGGCGCCTTCGCGCGCGGCGGGCTCAGAACTCGATCCCTTCCTGTGCCTTCACGCCGGCGGCGAAGTGGTGCTTGACGCTGCCCATCTCGGTGACGAGGTCGGCGGCCTCGATCAGGGCGGGCTTGGCGTTGCGGCCGGTGACGACGACGTGCAGGTCCGGCCGGCGCGCGCGCAGGGCGGCCAGCACCGCGTCGAGGTCGAGATAGTCGTAGCGCAGCGCGATGTTGAGCTCGTCGAGGACGAGCAGGCGGATCGCGGGATCGGCCATCAGGCCCTCGGCGACTGTCCAGGCGTGGCGGCAGGCGGCGATGTCGCGCGCCTTGTCCTGGGTCTCCCAGGTGAAGCCCTCCCCGAGGGTGTGCCACACGACCCTCTCGCCGAAGGCCGCCACGGCGTGGCGCTCGCCGGTGTCCCAGCCGCCCTTGATGAACTGCACCATGCCGACCCGCCAGCCGCGGCCGAGCGCCCGCAGCATCAGCCCCAGAGCCGCCGTGCTCTTGCCCTTGCCGGGGCCGGTATGGACGAGGAGCAGGCCCTTCTCGAGGGTTTTGCCCGCGACCTCGGCGTCCTGGACGGCCTTGCGCTTCTCCATCTTCTCGCGGTGGCGCGCGGCGTCGTCGCTCATGCGGAGGCTCCTGTCTCAGAGGTTCGCGGCTTCACGACCAGCGGCAGGCCGGCCACGGTCAGGACGACCTGGTCGGCCCGCGCGGCGAGCTGCTGGTGGAGGCGGCCGGCGGCGTCGCGGAATCGCCGGGCGAGGGCGTTGTCGGGGACGATCCCGAGCCCGACCTCGTTGCCGACCAGCACGAGCGGGCCCGGGACGTCGGCGCAGGCGGCGAGGAGCCGCGCCGTCGCCTCCGCCACGTCGGCCTCCGCCAGGATCAGGTTGGTGAGCCAGAGCGTGAGGCAGTCGACCAGGGCCGGTCCCTCGGCCTCGGCGACCGCCTCCGGCAGCGCGAGCGGCACGTCGCGGGTGCGCCAGGCGCCGCCGCGCCGCGCGCGGTGCTGGGCGATGCGGTCGACCATCTCGTCGTCGAAGGCCTGGGCGGTGGCGAGATAGAGCCACGGGCCGGGGCAGGCTTCGATCAGCCCCTCCGCGTAGGCGCTCTTGCCGGACCGCGCCCCGCCGAGGACGAGGGTCATGCGAGGGGTGGGCTGGGGCATGGCTCTCCATCGCCCCAACCCGGTGCGCGGTCAAACCCAGGACCGACAGAGTAAGGGTCTGTGACCTCAGGACCTGCAAACTCGGGACCTGTGGCACCTGTGCCGCGCCTGGACGGTTGCCGGGCGTCTCCGGTCCGACTATAGAACCCCGGCCCAGCCAGAGCGCCCTTCGTCTAGCGGTCCAGGACGTCGCCCTTTCACGGCGAAAACACGGGTTCGATTCCCGTAGGGCGCGCCAATAAAATCAAGCGCTTGGCTGCATCTGGCGGCCTGCCTAGCTTCTCTTGGGAAAAATTCGCGGCGAAATGGCTCCTGCCGTGTCCCCGTGGCTTGGCCTGTTCCTCATCGCTCTTTGATGCGCAGGCCGATTTCGCTGTTGCGGCCTTGCGCCCACTCTCGCAGCCTGATTTTCACCAACCGGCGGTTGCAGAGGGCCGGTGCAGGGCACAGGTCGAACCGCTTTGTCCCTGACTCTCGGCAATGCGGACGCACTTCTGCTTCCCCGTCCCCGGCTTCAGTCCCTCACGCGGGCGATGACCGCTACCGGGCCGCCGCCATCCGGCCCCTGATGCTCAGCGCCGCCGGAGACGAAGAGGTCCGTCCGGCCGATCGCCGCGGCGGCCACGCCGCCGACCAGGGCGCGGGCGTGCCGGGTGGCGTTGATGTCGCTGTCATCGTTCATGATGTGGCGCCGTCCCCGGATCAGGCCGTCATGGGAGGGCTCCGCTTTGGCGAGCAGAGCGATCACGCGCTCCGCCTCAGGAGGCGGCAACTGCCCCGCCTCCAGGAAGCCGAGGTCGGTGAGCACCCGCCGAATCGCGGACAGGTCGATGCCGTCGTCCATGACCCGGTGGGCGATGGCGAGCGGGCCGGTCCAGCCCTGGGCGTTGCCGAGCACGATGATCTCGTTGCGCATCAGCTCGATCCCCGCCGAGCAACTGGCGCGGCCGGAGAAGAGATCGCGTCGGGTGCCGATGGCGGAATCCGCGAGATGTTCGCGGTCGACCTCTCCGAGGGCGAGCGCGATGCCGAGCGCCGAGGCGCCGCGGGATAAGCCCATCGAGGCGTAGGTGTCGTGTGTGGCGACGCCGTGGCCCCGGGCGGCCGCCTCGGCGATCCGAGCGCTCGTCAGGAGCGGGCACTTCACCTGCACGAAATGCACGTCCGCGGGATCGGTGAGCCCCGCCTCTGCCATGGCCCGGCCGACCGCCGCCGCAGTCGCCTCGACCTGCGCCATCCGGCCGATCTCCTCCGCCCGGAACTCCTGGGTGAAGGCCGTGCCGATGGCGAGCGCCTTGCCCTCCGGCACCGCGGGGCCTTCACGCCGGGCGAGGACGAGGAAGTGCGGCGACAGCCCGCCTTCGGTGCCGCCGGACATGACGAGGGCGATCCGCGCTCCGACCTCCGCCGCCGTACAGCCGAGGGCGGTGGCGAGCGCCGTCTCCAGAGCCATCACCGCGAGCTGCCGGGTGAAGTCATTCACGCAGCCGTTGCCCTCGGTCTTGCCGAAGATCGCGACGATCTCGGTCGCGTCCACCGCCCCGGAGGCGACGAGGCCCATCACCTCGGAGACGTCGGCGGGATGCTGCGCGGGCACGCGGAAGACGAGGCATTCGGGCATGGGGGAACCGGGGTGGAACAAGAAGGGGCGCCGCCCTTCCACTGGGGCGATCCCGTCGTCTGTCCGCGTCCAGCGACGACAGAAACCGGCACGATCGGGTGGCCAGCACGGGCAAGCACAGACCGGACCATCTTCGGAGAATCCCCGAGCCTTCTACTGCGCGGGAGAAGCAACGCGTTGATCGGCTCCCGACGCCGAACCAGCAGGATGGCCCAATCTGTGGTAGAAGCAGATCGTCTCTAGACCACTCCATGCCGCCGTTCCGGTAGCGACCCTGGCTGTGTCGAAACCTCGGTGGTGGTAGCTTTGTCCGGCACGCCCGGGGGGGGCATGGAACGGTTCGTTGTCGGCGCCGAGCGCGATCAGACGACGCTGTTGCCACCTTATCTTGAGGATCGGATCGCCGAGGACAACCCTGTCCGGATCGTCGATGCCTTTGCTGCCTCAGGGGCACCCAAACGGAAAAGTGGCTCAGGGACCGAGGGGCGTGAGGCTACGAGTTATACCGCGTCTTCGTGGGCGCTACCGGCCTCCCGTCCCAGGCGAACCATGACCTCCCGCAGCCAGCGATGGGCGGGATCGCGGTCATAGGAGGCGTGCCACAGCATGGAGATGACGATCTCCTCGGTCGGCACCGGCACGGGGCTCGTCGCCAGGCCGAGCTGGGTCGCGAAGGTCGTGGCCAGCTCGTCGGCCATCGTGGCGATCAAGGGCGCGGCCTGCACGTGAAACGGCACGGTGGCGAAGCGCGGCGTCGTCGCCGCCAGCCTCCGCGTCCGGCCCACCTTCGCGAGCGCCTCGTCCACCACCCCCGGGCCGACGCCGGTCAGGTACGTCAGGATGTGCGGGAAGCGGACGAAGTCGTCGAGCGAGAGCGGACCGCTCACGCCGAGCAGCCGGGGATTGAACAGGCTCAGGAAGCCGAAGCGATAGAGGGGCCGCATCTTGTGGTGGACCTGGCCCTCGGAGATCATGCCGACGGCCATGTCGATCCTGTCGGCGTCGAGGTCCCCCAGCACGCTCCCGTAATCGAGGCCGACTAGGTGCAGGCGGATGCCGGGCGCCTCGCGTGCGAGGAACGCGAGCAGGCGCGGGATGAGACGTACCTCGACGCTGCCGGGGATGGCGAGCGTGAAGGACCGCTCGACCTGCGAGGGGACAAAGTCGTCCTCCCGGAGGACGATGCCCTGGAATTGGCGCAGGGCGGCGCGGACCGGCTCGACGAGGGCGAGCGACCGCGGTGTCGGGCGCATGCCGTCCGGCGTGCGCGTCAGGAGCTCGTCGCCGAGGAGCCTGCGCAGGCGGGCAAGGCTGCTGCTCATGGCGGATTGCGTGATGCCGACCTTCGCGGCAGCGCGCGTGACGCTGCTCTCGGTCAGGAGTGCGTCCAGCGCCACGACCAAGTTCAGGTCGATGCCCGCGAGGTCACGGTGCTTGATCGTCATGGTCAGGTCCGCCGGTGGCTCGCGACCAGGGTCTCGGCGACCGGACAATGCGGCATCCGACCGAGCGAGACCATCAGGCTTCCGAGCTGCATCGGCCGCGCCGTCGCGGCCGTCGAAAACCGAACCATCATTTACGGCATAGATACTGGGTATCAACCGCATCTGTTTGATGAATGCGCTTCCCGGCAGCATCTCCTCCTCATCGAAAGACGGGCCACCCCGTCACACCGAGAGGATCGAGAGATGACCCACCCTACCATCACCCTCACCGCCGCCCTGACGATGACCGTGGCGTCCCTCCTGCCGGCCGCCGCGTCGGAGGTGACCCTCGACACCGCCGCGCACGGCGCCTTCTCCGTCCCCGCCGTCATCGGCGCGGCCCACCATACGCCGGGTCTCGCGCTGAGCGCCGCCGACGTCCGTGCGCAGGGTGGTCTCCTCGTACCGGCCCTCACGCGCTGGCAGGAGGCTCGGCCGGCCATCGCCTCCGTCGAGCCCTTCAAGGCGCCCGCCACCATCACCGTGGCCTATCGGAGCCGAGACGTCGCGACGCATGCCGCGCAGGTCCTCAAGCAGGGGGGCTTCGCGACCGCGGGCGTCGTCCGGTGGCTGCCCGACGCGCCTGTTGCGGTCGAGGCCAACACGAACACGGTCAAGCTCGGGTCGCTTGAGGCCATGAACTGAGCGAGCACTCGGACAGGCCGAGGACGAGCAGTCGAGGCCCGCCCGGCGAGCCGCCCGCTGCATGAAGTCAGGAGATCAGATCATGTCCGACCACTTCGCGTCGACCGAAATCGCGGTCGAGCACGTCACCCTTTCCTCGGCCAAGTCTTTCGAGGCGGTCCGATCCGCCTTGGAGGCTTCGGTGCCCGTCATCGACCTCGATTACGCCAAGCTCCTGAAGGCTGGACGAGTGGACGAGGCGCGCGACCTCCTCGAACGGCAGGCGCCGCTCTCGATCTTCGGCTCCCGAGACCATGGCGACGTGCTGCGCACCGCCGGGTTGAGCCGCAAGGCCGTCCAGTACGACATCGGCAACCCGCTGACGGCCGCGTCGATGACCCGGCACGCCGTTTCTGCCGCCTTGTACGCGCCGATCCGGGTGCTTCTGCGTGAGGATTCTGAGGGTGGCGTCGCCTTCGAGTACGACCGCCCGGTCAGCACCTTCGGTCAGTTCGAGAATCCGCAGGTCGACCGCGTCGCTGGCGAACTCGATGAACTGCTTCGGAGCACGCTCGCCGCGGCCGCCGCGTGAGGTGAGGCGCTCGAGAACGCCGCGGATCGGGGCCGAGTGTCTCCGTTCCGCGGGGCGCGCCGTGACGCGGCAGCTCTGTTCCACGCGCGGTTCCGACGCTTGTTCGGCTTCACGGCAGCTTCGGCCGCGACCAGACCGTCTCAAAGCCACCCCTCCGAGACGTTCGAGCGGTCGTTCGGTGGTGACAGAGGCTGGCTGATCGAAGGCAACCCGCTCGCGGCCGAGCAGAGCAGGAGCGGACGCGCGTTTGGTAGGTCTCAGAACCGGAGGAGTCGCCGGAAGCGGGCGATGTTCACGAGCGACACGAGGGACGAGGCCACGTAGGTGAGGGCTGCGGCGCGCAGTACGGTGCGGGCGCCACGCATGTCGTCAGCGTCGAGGAAGCGGCCCGTTTCCAGGATGGGCAGAGCCCGGCGGTAGCTCGCATCGAGCTCGACGGGCAGCGTCAAGAGGTGAAACACGAGGCGAACGCTGAGGAGCGCGATGCCGAACCCGACCTGCAGGGTGAGCAGGGCGGGGGATTTGATGACGGCGAGCATGATGGGCGCGGTCATCATCACCAAGCCTGCGGCAAGCTCGAAGCCCTGCACGACCGGCGCGAAGGTCACCCGCGCCGCGAGCAGCCGGTCCCCCGCCGCGTGCTGGAGCGCGTGGGAGACCTCATGTGCCGCCACCGCGACCGCCGTGATGGAGCGGCCCTCATGGTTCTCCGGCGACAGGCGCACGACGTTCGCGACTGGATCGTAGTGGTCGGCCTGCGCGATCTCGACGGGAACGTGCTCGAGCCGTGCCAGGTCGAGCAGATGGCGGGCAAGCTCGCCGCCGGTCCCGGGCAGGTCCGGCCTCTCGGTGGCGTGTTGCCGCATCACCCGGCGCACCCACCACTGGGGGCCGAACACGAGACCGAACAGCAGGGCGGCGCCGAGCGCCAGGAGGATCGGCATACCGGGTATGTAGGCGCGGGGCCGAATCCGTGGAAGCGCGGCGCTGGCTCGACCGCTGGAGCCACAGTCGTGGATCGACTGGTGGCTGAGGCGTTCGCGCTTCGGCCGTCCGGCGGGTCACCGCGGCGGTCGACGAGGTGCGCGCGGCGTCGAGCGGTGGCCAGTCCGAGCTCGATCAGGGGCGCACGGCCGGCGTCTCCAGCGGCAGCGGCGCGGCGCGCGTCGCGAGGTAGAGTTCGAGCGCAACATAGTCCGGCGCGCCGTACCCGAAGGGCTCGGCGCGCATGCCGGTGAGGCAGTTGCGCAGGCGCCGTTGCAGCGAGCCGAGACCTTGCCATTCGAGGCGGTAGAGCGGGTAGCCGGTCGGGTGTCCCTGCGGGATCATCGCTGCGCCGAGGCGGTGACCCCGATGGTCGTCGTGGCAGATGGCGCAGGACAGGCCGAGCTGGCCCTGGCGCGTCTCGAACAGCGCGCGACCCGCCGCCCGCGCGGGCTCGAGCCGGGGATCGTCCGGCGGAGCGATCGGCAGCCCGCGGGACTGCGCGGCGACGAAGGCGGTGAGCGCCAGCAGGTCGGGGCTCTCGTAGGCGAGGGCCTCGGCGCCCTGATGCTCGCGGCGGCACGCGTTGACGCGAGACTGGAGGTCGATGGGCCTGCCCGTCCGCGCGTCCCAAGCGGGATAGCGTGCCGCGACGCCCCGCATCGTGGACGAGGCCTCGCCGTGGCAGCCGGCGCAGGCGAGTCCCCCGGAGATGGGCGCCTTCGCCCAGAGGTCCTGCCCGTCCGCGACCGCGAGCATGCCGGGATTGGCCCCGTCGTCCCGCTGCATCGCCTGGATCTCGGGGCTCATCTGGTCGAAGCCCGAGCGTCGCTCGGCCGGCGGGACCGGCTCCGACCGCGCGAGAGAGCTGAAGAGGAGCAGCGCCACGAGCGCCGTCTGCAGCGGGGAGCCCGAGCGGCGCGGCACGGCGGAGACTCAGGCCACGGTGATCGCCGCGGATTCGGTCTGATCGAAGCCGCCGTCCCCGCGCCACGTGAAGCTGAAGCGGCCGCTGCGCGTCGCGACCCAGGTGAAGGTCAGGTAGGGGTTGGCCGCCGAAGCGGGAAACAGCTCGGCCCGGAAGATCTCCTCGTCCTCGAAGCGGCAGACGAAGTCCGTCACGATGTTGCGCGGCAGGATCCGGCCGTCGGCACCGGGGCGGAAGCCCGTCTCCATCGGGTGCGAGATCAGGGTCCTGATCGTGATCGTGTCGCCGGGCTCGGCGGTCTTCGGCAGGTTGATCAGCGTGCGGGCCATCGGGGTCAGCCCTCCAGGCAGGCGGCGAGGGTCACGATGGCATCGGCGCTCGCCGACCAGTAGGTCCCGTCGCTCATCTCGGCGATGGCGGTGATGCGCTGCGTGTCGGCGAGCCGGATGCGTGTCGAGACCTGCGCGCGGCCGGCGCCCGGCCGCAGGTGGACCGTCACGACGTTCGGCTGCGGGTTCCTCTCGTTGAACACCCCGATCCGGCGCACGTGATCCTCGGGCGTCATCGCGCTCTCGACGGCGACGGTGAGCGGCACCGTGTTGCCGTTCTCCACGAGCGGCGGCAGGTCGAGGGTCACCCGGCCCGGTCGGATCGGGTTGTCACCCGCGAAGCGTCGGATGGCGGATTCCGTCGTTTCCGTGCGCGGGAGCGTCGCCGCGGCGGCGGGGCGCAGCGCGACGGCGAGCGCGGTGCCGACAGCCCCGGCGAGCACGCCGCGCCGGTCCATCGAACGCGCGCTCCGACTCCTGTGCCTGCTCATCGACCTTCCTCGGGACCAGCCTCGCGCAGCGTCGCCAGGAAGGCGACGACATCCTCGATCTCGGCCGCGCTCAGGATCGGCCGCCCCTGCCACGGCCGCCCCACGCGGGTGAGCCCTGTCAGGCTATAGTACGGTGGCATGATCGTCTCCGGGTTCAAGACCCGTCCGTCCACCAGCCGCAGGCGCAGCTGACCCGAGCCCAGCCGCCCGCCGACGCCCGCGAGATCCGGAGCGAGGTTGCCCTGGAACCGCTCCTCCGGGAAGGGCCCGGTATGGCAGAGAAGGCAGAGCCCGCGGGTCCGGTCCACGACGATGGCCCGGCCGCGCGCGGCATCGCCCGGCGCGCCGGTCAGGCTCTCGGGGATGGCGTCGCCGGCGATCGCGGTGGGGACCAGGCCCTCCCCGGCCCGCGCCGGCGGGGCGGCGACTGCCAGCACGAGCATGGCGGCCACGCGGCCTTCCCTCATCCGAACACGTCCCGGGTGATCGTCCGGTACCAGCTCTCGCCGTAGGCCGCCTCCTGCGCGCGCACCGCGTCGGGCGCGTCGAGGGGGCTGATGCCGCCGGCTCCCGGAACGTCCGCCAGGAGGCCTTCGGTCGGGCGGAAGACGCCCGCGATCGAGATGCCGTTGCCCGGTGCGACGAGGCTCCAGCAGGTGTTGATGAGCCTCGGGCTCTCGGGCTCCCGTCCGGCCATCAGGTCGATCACCGCCTGCGCGCAGACTTTGGCCTGCGCGTTCGCCGAGAAGGCGGATTTCGGCATCGCCCCTGCGATCGCCGCGTCGCCGATGACATGGATGCCCGGCACGAGGCGCGATTCGAAGGTCACCGGATCGATCGGGCACCAGCCGCTGCGATCGGCGCAGCCGGCCTGCGCCGCGATGGGGCCGGCGCGCTGGGGCGGGATGATGCACGCCACATCGGCCTTGTACTCGGCGAAGTCCGTGCGAACGACCATCGCGGCGGCGTCGACTTCCGTGACCGCACCGCCCGAGGCGAGCGGCACGTATTCGAGCA
Source organism: Methylobacterium sp. yr668 (assembly GCF_900116245.1). Lineage (NCBI taxonomy): Bacteria > Pseudomonadati > Pseudomonadota > Alphaproteobacteria > Hyphomicrobiales > Methylobacteriaceae > Methylobacterium > Methylobacterium sp. yr668. Next base: position 62,621 of record NZ_FOZY01000009.1, read on the forward strand.
CGTCCGGGTACAGCTTCGCCCAGGCCGCCTCGAACAGTTTCTGCTTCGAGAACGTGTCCTTGGCGTCGAGCAGGACGAGCTTCGCCTTCGGCTTCCGGGTCTTCAGGAAATGCGCGATCAGGCTCGCGCGCTCGTAGGGGCCGGGCGGGCAGCGATACGGGTTGGCGGGTGCCGAGAGGACCACCGTGCCGCCCTCCGGCATGGCCTCGAGCTGGCGGGCGAGGAGCACCGTCTGCGCCCCGGCCTTCCAGGCATGCGGCATCGCCTCGGCGGCCTTCGCGTCGTAGCCCGGCACGGCGTCGAAGCGCAGCGCGATGCCCGGCGAGAGCACCAGGCGGTCGTAGGGCAGGACTGTGCCGTCGCCGAGCGTCACCCGGCGCGCCACAGGGTCGACCGCATCCGCCGTTCCGCGCACGAAGCGGAGCCGAGCCCGGCCGAGGGCCTCGTAGCCGAAGGTCTGGGCCTCGATCCCGCGCAGGCCAACGACGACCGCGTTGCTGCCCGTGCAGGCGACATAGCGCTCGGCCGCCTCGACCAGGGTCACGTCGACGCCGCCCGCGGCGAGGCAGCGCGCCGCCGTGGCACCCCCGAACCCGGCGCCCACGACCACGACGCGCGGCGCTGTGCCACCGAGGGCCGGGCGCGCCAGCGCGGCGGCCGCGGCTCCGCCGATCAGGGCGCGGCGGGTCGGAGAAGGAGCGCGCATCACCGCGATCCCTGCGCCGCGAACCAGGCGGCGATGGCCTGGCTCTCCTGCGCGCCGAACCCCTTGGCGATGCGGTTCATGAGCGTCGCCGGGCGCGCGCCGGTCCGGAAGGCCTCGAGGGCGCCGACGATCTCGGCTTCCGGCCGCCCCGCGAGCACGCCCATCGCGGAGCCCTCGGCGTGGCATCCGGTGCAGGACGAGGCGCCGGGCGGCGGCCGCATCTCGGCGGCGCCCGCGCCCGTTCCCCCGGCGAGGGCGGCGAGCAGCGCGAGCGCCGGCGTCATCGCCCTCATGCCCGGCGGAGATCCGTGTCCTTCAGCGGAAGCTGGCGGACGCGCTTGCCGGTCGCAGCGAAGATCGCGTTGAGCACGGCCGGCGCGGCGACCGCGATCGTCGGCTCGCCGACACCGCCCCAGAAACCGCCGGACGGCATCAGGATGGCCTCGACCGCCGGCATCGCGTCCATCCGCATCACGGGATAGCTGTCGAAGTTCGTCTGCTCGATGCGCCCGTCCTTCACCGTGCAGGCGCCGTACAGCGCGGCCGAGAGACCGTAGACGAAGGAGCCCGCCACCTGCGCGTCGATCTGCTGCGGGTTGACCGCGTGGCCGGGGTCGGTCGCCGCCACGATACGGTGGATCTTCAGCTCGCCCCGGTCGGAGACCGAGACCTCGGCCGCGCCCGCGACGTAGCTCCCGAACCCCATCGTCTGGCAGATGCCGCGGTAGACCCCCTCGGGCGGCTTGCTGGCCCATCCGATCCGCTCGGCCACCGCCTGCAGCACGGCCCGGTGCTTCGGGTGGTTGTCCATCAGCTTCAGCCGGAAGGCGAGCGGGTCCTGGCCGGCGGCGTGGGCCAGCTCGTCCATGAAGCATTCGAGATAGATGGCGTTCGGGTTCAGGTTCACGCCCCGCCAGAAGCCCGGCAGGATGTGCGGGTTGCGCATCGCGTGGTCGACCAGGATGTTGGGGATCGTGTAGCCGATCGCGGCCTCCGGACCTCCGGGGTTGAGACCCTGGAAGGTGACCGGGTCGCGGCCCTCGACCATGCGCTGGGGGGCGACCGAGGCCAGGATCGACTGGCCGGAGATGCGCATGTGCAGGCCGGTCAGGTTGCCGTCCCCGTCGAGGGCGGCGCGCATCCGGCACTGCGTGACCGGGTGGTACCGGCCATGCGTCATGTCCTCCTCGCGGGTCCAGATCAGCTTGACCGGCGTGCCCGGCATCTCCCTAGCGATGAGCACCGCCTGACGCACCCAGTCGTGCGTGGCGCCGCGCCGGCCGAAGCCGCCGCCGAGATGGATCTTGTAGACCTCGCACGACGTGGCCGGCAGCCCGGCGGCGTCGGCGGTCGCGGCCAGAGCCGCCTCGCCGTTCTGCGTCGGCGTCCAGACCTCGCAGCGCTCCGGCGTCCAGAGCGCGGTGGCATTCATCGGCTCCATCGTGGCGTGATTCTGGAACGGTACGCCGTAGACGGCCTCCACCACCTTGGCGGCGCCCTTGAGGGCGCCGGCCACATCGCCGGCCTTGTTGCCGACGAAGGCCTGCTCGGCGTCGAGTCCCTCGCGCAGGGTCGCCGCGATGGTCTCGCTGGAAACCATCGCGTTCGGTCCCTCGTCCCAGGCGACCGGCAGGGCGTCGAGGGCGGTCTTGGCGCGCCAGAACGTGTCGGCCACCACCGCGACCGCGCTGTCGCCGACCTGGAGCACTCTTCGGACACCGGGCATGCCCGACACAGCCGCGGCGTCGAAGCTCCTCACGCTGCCGCCGGTCACCGGACAGTCGCGGATCGCGGCGTTGAGCAGGCCGGGCAGCTTGAGATCGATCCCGTAGACCTGGCTGCCGTCGAGCTTGGGCAGGGTGTCGAGCCGCTTCAGCGGCTTGCCGGCGATGGTCCAGTCCTTCGGATCCTTGAGCACCACGTCCTTCGGCGGCTCGATCCTGGCCGCCTCCGCGGCGACGGCGCCGTAAGTGATGCTGCGGCCGGAGGAGCCGTGGGTGATCACGCCCCGCTCGACACGGCACTCGGCGGCGGGTACGCCCCAGCCCTTCGCGGCGGCGGCAACGAGCATCGTGCGGGCGGCGGCGCCGCCTCTTCGCACGTACTCGTGAGAATCGCGCACGCCGCGGCTGCCGCCAGTCGAGTAATCACCCCAGACGCGCTTGCGGGCGAGGTTCTGGCCCGGGCTCGGATACTCGGTGGTGACCCTGGCCCAGTCGCAGTCGAGCTCCTCGGCGACGAGTTGCGCGAGGCCGGTGAGCGTGCCCTGGCCCATCTCCGAACGGGCGATGCGAATGACCACGGTCTCGTCCGGCTTCACCACGACCCAGGCATTGACCTCCGGCGCGGTGGGCGCCGCGTCGAGGGTTGCAGCCCGTGCGGGGAACGGGATGTGGAAGCCGAGGGTGAAGAGACCAGCGCCGGCGAGCAGCGTGCGGCGGCTGGGGCGGGCAGCCTTCGGGGAGGCCTTGGATTCGAGGCTCATCTGCTCGTCCCCCGTCAGCCGGACTGGCCGCGCTCGGCGGCGATCTTGATGCCGGCGAGCACACGGTTGTAGGTGCCGCAGCGGCAGATGTTGGTGATCTCCTGGCGGATCTGCTCCTCGCTCGGACGCGCGTTCTGCGCCAGCAGCGCCGCCGAAGCCATGATCATCCCGGGCTGGCAGAAGCCGCATTGCGGCACGTCGAGCTCGGCCCAGGCTTGCTGGACCGGATGGCGGGCATCCGGCGCTAGCCCCTCGATCGTGACGATCTTCTGCCCCGCCTCGATCGCCGAGAGCGGCACGGAGCAGGAGCGGACGGCCGCCCCGTCGATATGCACGGTGCAGGCGCCGCATTGGGCGATGCCGCAACCGTACTTGGTGCCGGTCAAACCGATCTGCTCGCGGATGACCCAGAGGAGCGGGGTGTCGGCCTCGGCATCGACCTCACGCACGACGCCGTTGACGTTCAGTCGTGCCATCTGACCCCTCTCCCGAACGAGATTATGTATCCAGTATCCTCAAAGCGGGGGAGGCCTCAAGGGAGGGCGTGAGCGACCGTCGGCAGCAGCCATCCGGCGCTCGGACAGGTCGACGTCTGCGACCCGAAGGCGCCAAGGCTCTTGAGGCCCAAGGCGTGACCTCTCCTGCCATCGAACCGACTTCCCGCAGATCCCGGCCGCCGTCAGCTGGATCGGAACCGAGCACCATGCTGTGCCCGCTGGCCTGACGCTGCTCTCCGAGCGGATCGACGCGCATCCTCCCAGCCACACGCCTCTGCTCGACACCTTCAACGATGCTTCGCGTACATCTGAAGACCATCATCCACCGCGAGACGATGTCCGCTTCCGGGATACCGGCGCTGATCGCCGAATGGCCGTGACGAGCGCGAAGCCGAATGCCCGTGTGTGGACGCCCCATCGGATTCAAGGGGGTGTTGGAGAGATTTGTGCGCGCAGGATCAGGTGCTGCCGTGTGTCCGGCCTGTTGATGCAG
>NZ_FOZY01000009.1:66996-224613 GCF_900116245.1 Methylobacterium sp. yr668
CACGGCTGCTGGCCTGTATGGAGAGCGCGGATCGGGTCCAAGTCGCTTTGGCGCGCTCGAGGCGCTTGGCCATTCACTGGTTTTCCCGACCCCGTCTTCTGACCGTTGCGCCATACCTCTCGACTGACCTTCCCTGCCTCCCTGACGCCTCAGGCCGTGGCGATCACGCCGTGGCCGGAGCTCTGTAGGAGCCGCCATGGGCCATCAAGGCCCAGACGATCCTCGCCATCTTGTTCGCCAGGGCGACGGTGATCAGCATGCGCGGCTTGCGCGACAGCATGCCAGCCAACCATGCCCCAGCTTTATCGGGATCACGCGCCGCGACCTTGGTCGCAGAACTCGCGCCCAGGATCAGCAACCGTCGCAGGCTGCGCTCGCCCATCTTGGTCGTTCGCCCCAGCCGCTCCTTGCCGCCGCTGGAGTGTTGCCGCGGGACGAGACCGAGCCAAGCCGCAAAGTCGCGCCCGCGGCGGAAGGTACTGGCGGCCGGTGCCAGAGCCACGAGTGCGGTCGCGATCACCGGGCCGACACCCGGTATCGTCATCAGCCGCTTGGCCACGGCATCGTCCTCCGCGCGTTGGGCGATCTCGCGGTCGAGAAGTGCGATCTGCGCCTGGAGCGCCTCCAGGCTACCCGCAATGATGGCCAGGACCGGCCTTGCCTCGGCCGGCACGTCAGATGTGGGGTCGCGGACGATCGCCACGAGCTGGCCAACGTGCCCGACACCTTGGCGAACGACGTACCCGAACTCCGTGAGGTGCCCGCGCAGTGCATTGATCAATTGGGTCCGCTGACGCACGAGCAGGTCGCGCGTACGGAACACCACTGCGGAGGCCTGGGCCTGCGCGCTTTTTCCCTGAACGAACCGCATCGTCGGCCGCTGCGCCGCCTCGCAGATCGCCTCAGCGTCGGCCATGTCGTTCTTCTGCCGCTTCACGAACGGCTTCACGTAGGCTGGCGGGATGAGCCGCGTTTCGTGGCCTGCCAAAGCTATCTCACGGGCCCAGTAATGAGCGCTGGCGCATGCTTCCATAGCAACCACGCAACGCGGAAGTGTCGAGAAGAACGTCAGCACCTGATCACGCCGCAGCTTCTTGCGGAAAACGACGACACCGCTCGTATCCGCGCCATGAACCTGGAAAACTGATTTAGCCAGATCGATCCCGACTGTGCTAACCTCACCCATGGACGCCTCCTGCAGTGGTGTTGCAACACCTCCACTCTGGCACATCGATGCCGTCAGGGGGCGTCCACCCCTACGGTTTTGCGAGTGACAGTTATCGGTTGAGGCGAAATCTGGCCGAAAGCCGCCGGTCCGCTTCCGGGAAGGAACGCCAGAAAAGGCGGACGGCCTTCTATCTACCCCGATCAGACACAACAGTTTACCATCCGGTGAGCCGAGAGCGGGCAACCTCTCACCGCTTCGCTCTGGTGCCGTCGTGCACGTCTCCGCAGGGCATCAGCGTGGACGTGGCCGCCCCCGTTCCACCTACCTGTTCTGCAAGTCGGATGGATCGCGGGTGGATGACCTGAAGAAGGCGTTCGGAGGAGCCTGCTGCCGGGTGGGATCGAGTACTTCCGCTTCCATGACCTGCGGCACAGCTTCGCCAGTTGGTTCGTGCAGGACGGTGGGGATCTCTACGGCCTCAGCCGGATCCTAGGCCATGCCAAGCATCAGATGACGGCGCGATGTGGTCATCTGTGGACCGAGGATTTGCACGAGGAGCTTGAGCGTGTGGCCGAACGGCTGTCACGCAAAGGGTAACAGGAACTCCGAACGGAAGCTGACGGATCGTCGGTGATAGTAGTGTAAGACTATCCGGGATGATGGGCCAAGCCGTTGATCTACAAAGGTCTAAAATAATCCGAGATAATCGGTAGGAATGGCGCGCCATTCCTCGTCACTCCGAGCTGTTCCGGACGAACAGATCCTTCTCCTTGGGTCCGTACGGTCGCCGCGCTTAACCGCTCGGGTCAACATCGGTTCCGTTCTATCTGCGCCGGCGTAACGGCCGAGGGCTCCGTCATCAGCGGGGCGCACCAGTCGTTCACCCTCCGGCTGTCAGCCCATTCCGAACTCGCGCTCAGGGCAGCGCGATCGAGGGCGCTCTGCACATATGCCGGCGATGCACCGAGCAGGATGAGACGGCATCGGCCGGGCGCAGATCGTCGGCAGAAACCTCGAAATTTGATCTGATGCGCGGTTCTATGGCGGAAAGCAGCAGTTCGGAACTGGTTGATCGAGCCATTGTTCTGTTAGGTGTCAATGAATGTGGGTTCGGGCCGGTGTGGCGCCTCGCCTGCACGCCCGCGAGGTTCGTCATGCCGGGATCGAGATTGAGGGTGGTCGTGCTCGGCGTCGCATCCTTCTGGTGCGCCACGGGCGTCCTGGCACAAGGTGCCCCCGTCCCGAACGTCAACGACTGTACCTTCATCCGCGACCCGACGGCGCTCCGCGATTGCATCGAGCTCTACGAAGGCCAGCGCCTCGCGCCCGGCCCGCGGCCGGCGGCCTTCCAGCAGTCGCCCGTGATCGACCAATCCCTGCTCGACGCGGCGGGCCCGATCCCGGCGACCGGCGTGTCCCGGCGCGGGAAGCGGCGCAAGCTTCGGCAGAGTCGCCGGCCGGCCACACCGGCCCAGGCCGTCCAGGTCGAGCAGCTGGCGCCGCCTCAGTAGACCGCCTGGACCAGACAGGTGCGTCCCTGCCCGTTCAGGACCGCACAGAGGGCCTGCTCGGATCGCGGTTGCTGCGACTGAGCCGACAGGCGCCTAGCCCCCCGCTTGGCTGACCGGTCGCTCGCAGCCGCCATGCTGCGCGTGACCGGTCGCGCCTCGAACACGGGCGAAGGGCGCGCCGTGGGATCGGCGGCCCAGCCCGCGACCGGGCCGAAACCGCGAGGGTTCGAGAAGAGCGACGGGGCGCTCAGGAAGGACCGGCCGCTCTCCGCCGCCCATTCCTCGACGGTGCGGCCGGTGATCCGGACCACGTAGTCGCGCGTCTCGGTGGGCATGCCCGAGCGACCCTCGAGCCAACTGCGCACCCGCTGCGGCCCGGCATTGTAGGCCGCCGCGGCCAATCCGAGATTGCCGAAGCGCACCCTGTGTTCCCGCAGCAGCTCGGCTGATTTCGGGATTGCCTCCAGCGGATCGAACGGGTTGCGCAGGCCGCGCTCCGCGGCGGTTCCCGGCATGAACTGGGCGATGCCGAGCGCCCCCACTGGGCTCACGGCGTTGGGATTGAGGCCGCTCTCCTGGCGCAGCAGGCGCAGGAAGAAGTCGCCGGGCAGGCCGTTGGCGGCGGCCGCGGCGATGATCAGGGCGTGCATCCCGTCCCCGGCCTGCGGGAACAGCAGGGCGGTCGCCTCGATCGGCCGGAACGCGCCGCGGCCCAGAATCATCAGGTCGGCGTTCACCGGCGCGATGATCGGTGACGCCGGTCCGTCCGCGTGCCCGTCCGGCAGTCCGAGCGGCGGCGGCGCCGCGATCGGCGCGAAGGGCGTGAGGGCGGCGACCTCCGGGACCGCCGGGCTCCGGGCCGTGCTGGAGGCTCGCGAGGCGATCACCGGCGTCAGGGCGCCGGACACGACGAGGCAGAGGGCCAGCGTGCCTCGCACGCCCCTCCGGCGGCGGCCGAACATGTGCGTCGGTGCGACGGGCAGGCTCATGGCCGATCAGGACTTCACCACCAGCGGGCCCGCCGCCACCGTCGGTCCCGGAACCTCAAGGGGCGTCGGCCGATCGCGAGCGAGATACTCGCCGACGAGACGGGTGCCGAGCACCGGGTCGCGGAAGCGCCACAGCTTCTTGCGGCTGCCCTCAATGATCGTCGCGTAGACGGCGAGGTCGATCGCCTCGCGCACTGCCATCTGGGTCGGCTCGTTCCGGGTCACGCCCGCCTCGACCTGGAGCAGCTTGGCCACCGCGACGTAGCGGTAGGCGTTGGCGTTGAGGGCGACCGAGTAGATCGTCTTCGTCACCGTGACGCTGTTGAGCACCTCGCCGCTCTGCACGGAGACGATGCGCATCGCCACCGTCACCTCGTCGCGCCGGTACTTGGTGTCGCCGCCGATACCCAGGAGGTTGGCGCCGGCGCCGCCCGTGACCGTGTTGGCGTCGTAGCCGATGATGCCGCCCTCGACGATCAGGCCCGCGAAGCGGATCGGCGGCAGCGGCTTCGCGTCCGTGCCCTCGAATTCCTGGCGGGTCGCCCGGATCAGCTGCCGCTCCTGCAGCAGGTTGGCGAGGCCGGTGCGCTCGACCACCGAGAACCATTGGCCCCGCCCGGCGCGCCGCAGCGCGTCGACCACGAAGGCGCCGCCGCCCTGGGTGACGGCGCGGGAATACTCGGCGATGTTGTCGTTCGGCTTATTCTGGCCGGTCAGGTCCGGGAAATTGTAGATCGCGATGTCGATCTTGCGGGTCGGCGGCGGCAGCGTCTCGAGATTGAGATCGGTGGGGGAAGGCGGCGTGACCACGGGCGCCTGCGCGAGCAGCTCGCGCTCCCACGGGGCGCAGGCGGCCAAGCCCGCGCAGAGCAGCGCGGCGGCGGCCAAGCTCTTCAGAATGCTACGCACGGGCCACCCCGTCTCCGTTCCGCTTCGGCGCTCCGGCCTCCCGCGCGCCCGCCGGGGCGGGCGACGAGAGGCCGGAGCCGGCTCCGCCTTCGATGCTCGACAATCATCGCTGCGCGCCGCGCTCAGGGCGCGCCCAAGAGCGGTGTCGCGCCACTCGAGCCGCCCACGGCCGCGGTCGCAGGGACGACGATGGTGGTGGTCGACTGGCCGTCGAAGATCTGGAGCTGGATATTGCCGCCCAGGCGCTGGAAGGTCACCTGCGATCCGCCGAAGCTGTAGCTACCGCTCTGCTGGGCGTTCTCGCCGAAGAGCGCCTGGGTGATCTGGTTGGCCAGCGAGCTGTAGATCTGCGTCTGCAATTGCTGGGCGAAGATCTGGCCCGGAGTCTTGGTGTTGGCGGCGCTCTGATTGGCCGAGAACAGCTGCTGGTCGCGCTGGGCCGACCGCTGCGCGTCGTTCTGGGCCGCAGCCTGGGCCTGCAGCCAGGAGCCGTTCAGCGGACTTCCTCCGAAGGACGGGTTGACCGGCTGGTAGACAAGGCTGCCCGCCTGGGCGCCCACGACGGCGAGGAGAGCGCAGCCGCAGACGAGCGGCCCGAGGAGACCGGACTGGCGCATGGGACTACCTCTGGGTGACCGAGACGCTGGGGCCGTTGCCGACCCGCGTGATGCTGATCGGCGTGGGGTTGGTCCCCTGCTGCTGCGCCGAGATGGCGTTGTTGTCGCCGCGGACCGTGATGGTCGCCGCCGCGCCGCTGCCGTCTTGCTGGGTCCCGATCGTGTTGGACTGGCCGAAGACCGATACGGCCGACTGGTTGTAGGATCCGGCCTGCTGCTGTGTCACCGTGTTGCGCGAGCCGATCACGTTCTGGACCGCCACGTTCGCGTAGCCCGACATGTCGATCGTGCCCGTATTGCCCGAACCGATCTGCAGGGCGCGGGCCTGGTTGGCCTGCGCCGACTGGGGCGGGCCGCTCGGGTTAAGCAGCAGGATGCCAGACTGATTGCCGAGGATGTAGTCGCTCTCCTGGATCGCCCGCCCGGGAGGGCCAGCGGGGCGCTGAGCGGCCGCCTGGATCTGCTCGATCGCGACGCGCTCCTGCGCCGCAGCTGAGCCGGCCGCACTCGCGACGGCGAGCGGGACGGCAACGAACAACGCTCGACCTGCAGCGCGGCTGCGACGCGTACGGCGCATTATCTGCCTCCCTAGCCCCTTTTGGGCGACCTTAAATCAATGTCCCGCACAGATGTACAGTAACAAGGCTTATCCACACGTGACTACTACTGATATGTGGTGAATTAGACACACCGCTCGAGGATGGAGACTCCATGCGGCTGTCTTCCGTATGAGGCGATGTCAATGGAGCCGCGGTCGCTCGTCCCATCAGGAAGTGACGTAGCCCGACCGACCGCTCTTCAGGGCTCGAACGGCGTGTTACAGATCCTGCGTGCTGTCGTAGGCGCAATCGATTCTGCGGCCGTCCACGTGTACGGAGGCCTCGACACTCAACTGGCCGTCCGGCCGGACGCTGATGGTCAGCTTTCCGACCTCGCGGGTGTCGCCATCGGCGAGGTCAAAGCCGCCGCCCTGCTGCATGGTGGCGGTGCCGGCTGGGTCGATCTTGCGCACGATTAGGTTGTATCGACCTGCGGTCCGGCGCGGCGTTTCGATGCGGAGGCCCAGGCGAGCCACGTCGGCGGAGCGATTCTCGACAACGCGGCAGATAACGGGGGGATCGACGGTGAAGCTGGGCATGATCGGCATCACAGCCGCGGCTGGATTTGTGTCGGTATCGAGCAGGGGGAGGGGCGCTCCTGGTAAGAGCGCCCCTCCCATGGCTCTCAGGCCGAGAGCAGGTTTGAGACCTGAGTCTTACCGTTGCGTAATGCGCGCCGTGTTGCCGTTGCCGATCTGAGCAAAGCCAGCGTTGGAATAATAGCTGCCGTACTGGGTGATTGCGCCAGTGTTGCCGTTGCCGTTCTGGTAGCCAAACGCGCCCACACCGGCCGTTCCGGCCTGGCCGATAGTCGCGTAGTTGCCGTTGCCCACCTGAAGAAGGGCAGCATAATTCGTCTGTCCGTACTGATCGATATAGCCTTCGTTACCGCTGCCGACCTGGCGAACGACCGCGTAGGCATCCTTGCTTCCATCGTGCTGATAGATGCCCGCCTTGTTGTCATTTCCGTCCTGGAAAATGCCGGCGTACGTATTCTGGACGTTGCTGTCCACGGTGATGGTGGCTTGGTTTCTATTGCCCCGCTGCTGGAACTGTGCCTGGCCATTCGTGCCGTTCTGGGTCACCGACGCGGAATTTCCATCTCCGGCGCTGAACGAGCCATTGTTCGGATTGAATGAGAAATCGTACCGATCGAGGTTGCCATTCGTGGTTACGACTTGGTTGTTCGTTCCGGCCTGTGTGATGGTAAGGCCGTTGCCGGATCCGTTCTGGAGAACAGTGCTGGCATATTGAAATTGATAATTTGCGTCGCCTTCAGTAATTTTGGAGGCCGTCAAATCGACCTGATTTGTGAGAGATCCGGCCTTAACATTCGTGCCCGTCTGGTTAACGGTCGCATTGTTGTTGTTGCCCCGCTGGAGCACGAAAGACTCGTTCGCCGTCGTGCCGTTGCCGAGAATCGGCGAGGTGCTCGACTGCGCCGAGGCACCGGTCGCGAAGGCGGTCAGGCTGGCGACAGCCACGGAAGCCAGAACAACTGATTTCAACATAGATACACTCCCTCTTGTATTTTATGTGCTCTTCTGAACACAATCTATGCCATCGCAGTCGCTCTGTCGTCGCGGCGCTTTAACGGCTTGTTAAGCGTATCCATAAGCCGAAGACGAGTGTCAAGCGCCGGCTGAGACAAAAAATACAATTGTCGGAATTTCTCATCAGATCTCGGACGACAAAGTCGCGATGTCGTCTGTTAAGCGACGCGGAGAAAACTGAAATCTCTCAATGATTTAAGACGGCGCGTTAACGATCTCAGGAGTCGGTGTCCAGAACCGGATTAGGCAGTTTTCGCCGCCGAAGGACCGGGCCGCTATATGCGTGTTAAATTGGACACATCAGTCATCGCCAAAAGTGGTATTCTATTGAACAAGCAAGACCGTTCTGAATGGTCGTATGCGGCGCGATTCCTCGGGGGTGAGCCCTGCCGCTACCGAACGGCCGTCGCCCTTGCGTGAGCCGGAGGGTTCACCTGGTCGACGGAGCGGTCGATGTCCTCGCGAGGCGGAAACCGTCCGCGCCGTGTGTTGATTGGGAGGCTATGATGAGGCAGCGCGGCCCATCGCGCGTGCAGATCCTGCTCGCCGCCGCGACCGTATGGTCGGCCGGGATCCTGTCGGCGGGCGCACAATCCGCGGCGCCACCCGGGCCGCCGCAACCGGCGCCCGCACAGCCCGCACCGATGCAGGCCAACACTGCCAATCCCGGGACGGGGCAGCCCGCCCCCGCCGCTCCGGGCTGCGACGCCACCTGCGTGCGCGCCAACAACGAGCTCGCCTCGCAGATCTGCGCGCCGCGGATCGAGGCGCAGGCGCCGACGGATTTCGAGTGGGTCTCCCGGCCCTTCGCCAAGATCTTCCAGCAGGCTGAGGCGCCCGAGGGCGGCGCCACCGTGGTCCGCTACCGCGGCGACTCGATCCGCTTCCTCAGTCCCGCCAAGGAGTGGGTGCGGGTGACCTACGAGTGCGGGTTCGACGCGGCCAAGCGGTCGGTCGAGTACGTGCGGGTGCGGCTCGGCCGGCTCGACAAGGCGGACGCGCCCGCGCAGCCGGCGCAGCAGGGCCGGGCCAGCGCGCTGGCGCCGCAGCCGGTGTCGCCCCAGGCGCAGCAGCAGGCCGCCCGCACCGGGACAGCCGCCCCGCGCAAGCTGCTGCCGTCGGAGCCAAGCGAGATCGAGGTCCGACAGGTCAATCCGCGGATCCGGCAGGCGCAGCCATGAGCCCCGGGCCGCTAACGCGGGGACGCGCGGTGCGAACCGCCTTCGGCGCGCTCGCGCTCCTCGCGGCGGGCGCGACGGCGGCCCCCGCCCAGCCAAGCCCGCTCTCGGTGAACGACTGCACGCTGTTACCCGATCCCGGCGCCCTGCGGCGCTGCCTCGATCAGGCGGAGGGGCGCGTCGTCACGCCGCTGCAGCCGGTCGCGAACCCGGCCTTGATCGACCGCCCCGAACAGCCGGCGCAGTCCGTGCGCGGCGCGCCCGCCGCGAAGCCCGCGACCGCGCCGCCGGGCGATTTCCTCAGCAACCGCGGGCCATCCCTGCGCAGTGCCCAGCCGTCCTCCCGGAACGTCATCGAGCTCGAGTGAGGCGCGCTGGAGCGGTTGAGCCACATCGTCTTGCGAGCTGTTCCGGGACGACCTCGCCCGTGCCGTGCCGCGCTCGGACGAGTCGAAGGGCGGTCGCCCACCGTTCGACCTCGTGTTCATGTTCAAGGTGCTGGTCTTTCAGGCCAGCCACTCGCTGTCGGACGAGCGTGACCCAAGATCCTGATCAAGGGTCGGTTCTCGTTCATGCGCTTCCTAGGGCCTGGGCTGTCCGATCCGGTGCCGGACGCCAACACGATCTGGACCTTCCGGGAGGCGCTTACCCGGGCCGAGATCGCGGGTCGGCCTGCGATCGAGGTGCTGTTCGCGGTCTACGATACGGCCCTGCGGCAAGCCGGTGTCCTGGCGTTGGGCGGGCAGATTGTCGACGCCACGGTGGTGGCCGCTTCCAAGCAGCGCAACACTGAAGCCGAGGAGGCGGAGCTAGAGCGTTTTCGGTCTGAGCTGCATCGGGTGTGTGGGGTTCACGCGGCGGTGTGACGCTGATTCATGACGAGCTCCAGACAAGGAGCGAGACATGGGCCGACCCTCCAGCCAGGACCTCGGCGAACGCATCGTCGACGCGGCCGGGACGACGTAGCGTCGACAGGCGGCCGCGCTTCGGGGTCGGCGTGGCCACGGCGATCCGCTGGATGGCTGCACTGACGACGACCGGGACGGTGGCTCCCCGTCCCCGGGGCGGGCGCGCCGCTCCAAGCTCGACCCGCACGAGGCCTACCTGCGAGGTCTGATCCCCGAGAGGACCGACATCACCCTGGAGGAGATGCGCGCTCGCCTGAAGGACGAGCGCGACCTCACGGTCGGGCTCGGCACTCTGTGGGCCTTCCTCGATGCGCGCGGCTTGACCTACAAAAATGACAGCCCACGCCGCGGGGCAGGACAGCCTGGACGTGAAGGCGGCCCGCGAGGCGTGGGTTCGAGGGCCAGCCCGACCTCGACCCCACCCGCGTCGTGTTCCTCGACGAGACCTCGACCTCAACCAACATGGCGGGAACCCGCGGACGCTGCCCGCGCGGCGAGCGGCTGCGCTCTCCGGTGCCGCACGACCATTGGAAGACCACGACCTTCGTCGCGGGCCTGCGCCTGTCCGGGATCGCCGCGCCGTTCGTGCTGGACGGACCGATCAACCGCGACGCCTTCCAGACTTACGTCGCGCGTGTGCTCGTGCCCGAACTCGCCCTCGGAGACGTCGTCGTCATGGACAACCTCGGCAGCCACAAGAGGCCGGCCGGCCGCGAAGCGATCGAAGCGGCGGGCGTACGGCTGCTGTTCCTGCCGCCCTACTGCCGGACTTCAACCCGATCGAGATGGCCTTCTCCAAGCTCAAGGCGTTCCTGCGCAAGGCGGCTGAGCGCACGGTCGAAGGACTATGGGTCGCCATCGGCTGGCTCATCGACACCATCACGCCCGATGAATGCGCCAATTTCTTCGCTGCTATGGGATATAATTCAGATTAAATCGAAACGCTCTAGATGATACTAGGCCTTATCATCAAAATATTTGGGTCATTTGCCTTGCTTCTCCTAAATGGAGCCGAATGTCCGCTCTCACTTTTCCCAAGCCTCGAAGCGGACGACCTGTTTACGGCCAGCTTTTGCTCGACCCCGTACGTCCGCTCTTTTATTCTCTGCACCCGAAAGCGGAAGGACAGGAAACCACCCACCCTGGTCATCCGAGGTACAGACCAGTGGGGCTGGACTTGGCCGTAAGCGGAACGGCCGCTTCTGAACTCATTCGCTGGGAAATCGGACGGGCTCCTGGCGATCCAAGCCAGTCAACCTGATCGCCGAAAGCTCTTTCCTGATACGTCGATGTGGATGCCACCTGCCGGCATCGATCAGCCGGAGTGAAGATTTTGCAAGACCATTGCCGGAGGCATCCACCCCGACGCTTCCGCATGAGCAGACCGGACGAATGGCTGAGGCCTCCACGACATGCTAGCGATGCTGCAACCGACAGCGTAGCAAGGCCATCTCTCCGGGATCGAACGGGAGTGCGATAGCGACAGCTGCATGGATACGCGGGAAGGCAGAGCCGTTCGCTACATCTTCGACGATTTCGTATTGAGCCCGTCCGAGCAGCGGCTTTGGCGAGCCGAAAAAGTCGTAAGGCTCGGGGGACGACCTTTGGAAATTCTGACCGCGCTCGTCGAACGCGCAGGTCAGGTCGTAAGCAAGGCGGATCTCCACAAGCGCGCATGGCCGCGAACGACGGTTGATGAGTCCAATTTGAAGGTCAACATCGCGGCGATCCGGCGCGCACTCGAAGGAGCGGAACCGGAGAAGCGCTTCATCGCGACGGTGAGCGGACAAGGGTACCGCTTCGTCGCGCCCGTCGACGTCATGTCCTGGCCGATTTCGGCAGCAGCGCGGCGCCATAACCTTCCGAAACCGACGGACCTGCTCGGCCGATCCGAGGATCTCGCGGTGATCGCGACGAAGGTGCTGCAGCGACCGCTGGTCACGATCACGGGTCTCGGCGGCGTCGGCAAAACCAGCCTGGCCGTGACGGTGGGGCACGCTCTCGTCGGGCAGTTCCCGGACGGGGTCTGGATGGTCGATCTGTGCGTCATCGACAGCGACCGCTATCTCGCGAGCGCGTTCGCTCAGGAAATGCGCATCGCAATCCATGCAGACGATCCACAGGCTGCACTGGCGACTGCCCTGGCGGATCGGCAGTGCCTGCTCGTCCTCGATTGTTGTGAGAACGCCCTCGATCAGGCGGCCCGGCTGGCCACCATGCTCGCGACCGCCGCGCCCGGAACTCACGTATTGGCCACGAGCCGGGAGCCGCTCCGGATGGCGCACGAGACCGTGCATCGCCTCCAACCCCTGCCGGCTCCGACAGCGTTCGGGACGCTCAACGCGAAGGATGTTCTGACTTTCCCGGCCGTGGCGCTGTTCGTCGCGCGCGCCTCGGCCGCTGCTCCAGACTTCAGCCTCGAGGACGACGATGCGTGGGCCGTCGTCGAGATCTGTCGCCGCCTCGACGGGTTGCCGCTGGCGCTGGAACTTGCCGCGACGCGGGTCGGGGCGTTTGGACTTCGCGGCCTCCTCCGTCTGCTGAACGAGCGCCTGGACCTTCTGGACGACGGCCGACGGGCAGGTCATCCCCGGCACCGTGGCCTGACCGCGACCTTGGACTGGAGCTACGGACTGCTGTCGCAGGGAGAGCAGACCCTGTTTCGACGGCTGTCCGTCTTTCACGGCGTCTTCCCGCTCGACGCCGCGCTCGCGATCGGCCGTTCTGCTGGGGAGGCCGAGCATGCGTGCATCGGCCACTTGGCCGATCTCGTCGCCAAGTCGCTGATTGTCGCTATTCCTGGGTGGTCGGCCCGGTACCAGCTTCTCGACACGACGCGGGCCTACGGATTGCAGCGCCTCGCCGAGAGTGGCGAGGATGATGCGGTCCGTCGGCGGCACGCGGAGTTTTGTGTCGCGCAATGTCGCGACGTCTCGGCGCGCAGGAGCGCGAAGGCGGCATCCGACCCGCGCGAGGAGTTGGTCGCGCTCGTCCAAAACGTCCGCGCCGCACTCGACTGGTGCCTAACCGACCGGCGCGATCCCGTCCTCGGTCGAACGCTGGCAGCCGAGGCGCTCGTGGTGTGGGACACGCTCGCGCTGCTCCAGGAACGGATCGAGGCGAGCGAGTGGGCGCTCGCGTCGGCCGCCCCCGCCGACGGTCCGGAAGACCGGTACGAGATCACGCTGCGGGCGTCGCTCGCTGCGGCCCTGCTGCAGGTCGAGGGTCCGACGGCGCGGATTGCGGAGTTGTGGAGCGGGGCGCTCGCCCGCGCCGAACGGCTGTCCGACCGCGATGGCCAGTTGCGGGCGCTCTGGGGCTTGTGCGACTTCCAGACCTGGGTTGGGGACCACGGCGCCTCGTTCGCCCTGACGGAGCGCATCAGGACGCTGGCGGCCGCCAGCGGCGATCGCGCGGCCGGCGCGGCCGTCGACAGGCCCGCCGCCACCGCGCTCCGCTATCTCGGCCGTCTCGACGAGGCTCGCGAGGCAGCGGAGCGCCTGCTGGCCCGTGCGGCCCGCCGTGACAGTCCCGGCCGGCGGCTGGAGGATCACGGCTTGATCGCGGCACGCGGCACCCTCGCGAACGTCCTGTGGCTCCAGGGACGGCCGGATCACGCCGTCGCGGCGGCGCGGCGCGCGCTCGTCGAGGCCGAAGCCAACGGCCAGGCCTTCGCCCTTACGAATGCCTTGGCGCACACGGTGATCCCGATTGCGCTCCATGGCGGCGATCTCGACGAAGCCGAGCGCGGCCTCGCCCGCCTCGGGGACCACGTCGCGCGTCACGCCATGCGCATCTGGCAGGTCATCGCCGATTGCCTCGAAGCGATCGTGAGCCTCAGCCGGGGCGATGCGGGCGGGCTGCACCGCCTCGAGGATGCCCTCGTCGAGATGGGGGAGATCGGCTTCCGGATGCGGCGTCCGGCCTATCTCGGCTCGCTGGCGTCCGGCCTCGCGGCGCATGGCCACCTTCCGGACGCGCTCGCTCGCATCGACGACGCGCTCGCCGCCTCCGAGCACGGCGGCGAACTCTGGTGCCAGCCGGAACTGCTGCGCATCAAGGGCGAGATCCTCCTCGCCTCCACCGGCGTCGCCGGCGAGGCGGACGCGGCGCGGCACTTCCTGCAAGCGATCGATCTGGCCGGCAGCCAGGGAGCGGCGATATGGCGCCTACGGGCCGCGACGAGCCTCGCCGCGCTGGATGACCGGTATGGTGGCCCGGCAGCCCTCGCCGCCGTCCTCGGCGGCTTCGACGAAGGGCTCAACACGCCCGATCTCAGGGCTGCGCGGGCGCGCCGTGCTGGTCGGGGGGGACTTGGCAGCGATGCGGGCCGGCCGGTCTCCCTGGCCTGACGCCGCCGCCCATGAGCCGATGTGCGGCGAGGGCAGCGGATCGGCGCTCAACAGGCTCTCTCCTTTATGCGTTCCCTGAAACGTCCAAGGTCGGATAATCGGTATAACCCTCGGCTCCCCCGCCATAGAACGTCGCCTGATCGGCCTCCGCGAGAGGGGCGTTGCGGCGCAGCCGCTCGACCAAATCGGGATTCCCGATGAAGGAGCGACCGAAGGCGATCATGTCGGCGTAGCCGGAGGCGATCGCCTCGATGGCGAGCTGCCGGTCGTAGCCGTTATTGGCGATGTAGGCCCCACCGAAAGCGGCGTGCAGCGCCTTGTAGTCGAACGCGGACGACCCGTTCGGCCCGCGCGTCTGCCCCTCGACGCAGTGGAGATAGGCCAGTCCCAGCTCCCCAAGCCTCCGAGCGAGATAGCCGTAGGTTGCCTGCGGGTCGCTGTCGAGCGGGGTATCACCGACAGCCCGCGTCATCGGCGAGAGCCTCAGGCCGACGCGGTCGGCACCCCACACCTCCGCGACCGCCTCTACGACCTCAACGGCAAGCCGCGTGCGGTTCTCGACCGAGCCGCCGTAGCGATCTGTCCTCCGGTTCGTGCTGTCGCGGATGAATTGATCGAGCAGGTAGCAGTTCGCGGAATGCACCTCGATCCCGTCGAAGCCCGCCTGCATGGCGAGGAACGCGGCGCGCCGATAGTCGCCGATCAGATCGGGAATCTCGTCAGTTCGGAGCGCGCGCGGCATGGATGGAGGTGCCTGCGTGCGGCTCTCGAGGAAGACGAGCTCACCGGCCTGGATGGCCGAAGCCGACACGGGCGCCTCGCCATTCTCCTGGAGGCTGACATGCGACATGCGCCCGACATGCCAGAGCTGGCAGACGATCCGGCCGCCTGCCTCGTGCACGGCCGAGGTCACACGCGACCATGCCTCGGCCTGCACCTCCGTGTAGATGCCCGGCGTGAAGGCATAGCCCCGGCCCTGCCGTGAGATGTTGGTCGCCTCGGTGATGATGAGGCCGGCCGATGCGCGCTGCCGATAGTACGCGACGGCGAGATCCGAATGGACGCCGTCCATGCCGGCACGCGAGCGCGTGAGCGGTGCCATGGCGACGCGGTTGGCGACGTCGATGGCACCGATCTTCGTTGGAGAAAACAGATCACGATCTGCGGTCGTCGGCATGTGCGGGATCTCTCCTTGCCTCACAGGTTGCAGACGCGCGCGTTGCCCGGCATTGGGAATCCGACCGCTGCGTTTGCAAGTCTCGCCTCTCACTCCGCCCGGGCGGCCGTCGCGCTCCGGTTGGCGTACATGAGCTCCGTCGAGTGCGAGTAGATCTCGATCAGGTTGCCCCAGGGATCCTCGCAGTAGACCGCCTTGAACGGCTCTCCCTCGAACAGTGTCCAGACCTTCGAGCGCTGCTTGCCGCCCATCTCGGCGATCCGCCGCGCGAGGCCCTCGACGTCGGGGTCGACCAAGCAGAAGTGGAACACGCCGGTCTTCCAGTAGCGGAAGTTGTCGTCGACGGCTTCCGACTTCGGTGTGACGAACTCGAAGAGTTCGATCCCCACCCCGTTCGCGGTGGCGAGGTGGGACACGTATCCCTCCTCGAACCGATCACCGAAGATCCCCTTGAACACCTCGCCGATATGCGAGCCGTCGTGCCTGACGTGCAGGGGCCCGATGATGTGCCGGCAGCTGAAGGCCTTGGTGTACCACTCGGTCGCTGCGCGGATGTCGGTGACGGTCAGGCCGACATGCGTCACGGGAACGGGATGATAGGCCATCTCTCTCTCCGCAGGTGAAGAATCAGGCCGCGCGCGGCAGCCGGTCGAGCAGCTTGTCGAGGGTGATGGGATAGTCGCGGACGCGGATGCCGGTGGCGTTGTAGACGGCGTTCGCCACCGCCGCGGCCGCCCCGCACAAGCCGATCTCGCCGATGCCCTTGGCCTTCATCGGGGACGAGACCGGGTCCGGATGGTCGAGGAAGACGACGTCGAGGTGCGGGATGTCGGCATGGACCGGCACCTCGTAGCCGCCGAGGTCGTGGTTGATGAAGAAGCCGTGGCGCGTGTCGACGACGAGCGCCTCCATGAGCGCCGACCCTACCCCCATCGTCATGGCGCCGATCACCTGGCTTCGCGCCGTGAGCGGATTGAGCACCCGGCCGGCATCGATGACCGCGAGCATGCGGCGGACGCGCATCTCCCCGGTGAACCGGTTCACGGCGACTTCGGCGAACTGCGCCCCGAAGGTGGCTTGGACGAACTCCTTGTCGAGGTCGCCGTAGGTGATCCGGTCCTCGGCGGTCAGTGGTCCGGTCTCAACGGCGTCGCGAAGAGGTACGCTCCGACTGCCCGCCGTGACCCTCCCGTCCGCGAACGCCACATCCTCGGCATTGAAGCCGAGCCGCGCCGCGACGCTCGCCCGCAGCGCCACGCAAGCGGCGTAGAGCCCGGACGTGGCGTTGTTCGCGCCGAACTGTCCGCCGGACCCGGCGGCTTCGGGGTAGTCCGAGTCGCCGAGCCGCACCGTCACGGCCTCGATCGGCACACCCATCATCTCGGCAGCCGTCTGGGCGAGGATGGTGTAGCTGCCGGTCCCGATATCGGTCATGTCGGTCTCGACCGACAGCCGGCCATCCTGCTCGAGCCGGACGCGGGCACCGGACGGCATCAGGAGGTTCTGGCGAAAGCCCGCCGCCATGCCCATGCCGACGAGCCAGCACCCATCGCCCACAGCGCCGGGCACCGGGTTGCGGCGCGCCCAGCCGAAGCGGTCCGCGCCGAGTTGGAGGCACTCGATCAGG
Source organism: Methylobacterium sp. yr668 (assembly GCF_900116245.1). Classification (NCBI taxonomy): domain Bacteria; kingdom Pseudomonadati; phylum Pseudomonadota; class Alphaproteobacteria; order Hyphomicrobiales; family Methylobacteriaceae; genus Methylobacterium; species Methylobacterium sp. yr668. Next base: position 83,585 of record NZ_FOZY01000009.1, read on the forward strand.
TGCCGCTCCGAGAACTGCCGGTGCGGCTTGCGCGGATCGACCTGCGTGTCGTTCCGAATCCGGAAGGCGACGGGATCGATGCCTAGCTTCTCGGCCATCTCGTCCATCGCGATCTCGAGCGCCATCAGGCCCGGGGCCTCACCCGGAGCCCGCATGTCGTTGCCCTCGGCGAGATCGAGGGTCGCGAGCCTCATGGACAGCTCGCGGTTCGGGGCCGCGTAGATGAGCCGTGTCGGCGCGATCGCCGCCTCCGCGTAGGCGCCGGACAGATTTCCGTTGAGGCTGTGGTGGCCGATCGCTGTGAGCCGCCCGTCATGAGTCGCACCGAGACGGATGCGCTGGATCGTGCCGGCGCGGCGCGTGCCGTTATTCGCGATCAGCGGACGCTGCAGCGCGACCTTGCACGGGCGTCCGACGGCTCTGGCGCCGAGGGCCGAGAGGAGCGCGTCGCTCCGCATTATGAGCTTCGATCCGAACCCGCCGCCGATGAACGGCGCGTCCAGCCGCAGATCCTCCTTCGCGATGCCAAGCGCCTGCGCGAGGCTGTTGCGGTGCCAGGAAACGACCTGCGCCGAAGTCCAGATCGTCAGCTTGCCGTCGCGCCACGCGGCCGTGGTGGCGTGCGGCTCCATCATCGCATGAGTCTGGTCGGGGGTGGTGTAGATCTCGTCCAGGATCACGGGAGCGGCGGCGAGCGCTTCCTCGAACGCCCCGATCCGATCGACCACGGGGTAGTCCGGATTGTCGCGATCCGCGATCGGCTCGGCCTTGCCAGCCTCCGCCGCCAAATCGCAGCGCGCCGGCTCGGCTTCGTAGTCGACGCGGACGAGGTGGGCGGCCGCGCGCGCCTCCTCGAAGGTCTCTGCCACGACGAGCGCGACGGCTTGATGATAGTGGCGTACCTCGGCACCGCCGAACAGGTGGAGGGTCGTCCGGAACCCCGGCGGGGCGGAGTCGTGCTCGAGCGTCGTCAGGATCGCGAGGACGCCCGAAGCCCTTCGTGCGGCCGCGGCGTCGATCCGCGTCACCCGACCGCGGGCGATCGTGGCGCCGACGATCCAGCCATAGGCAGGATCGGTCGCCGCATCGTGACGCTCGTAGGCGTAAGGCGCCGTCCCGGTGACCTTCAGGGCGCCGTCGACGCGCCGATGGGGCTGCCCGACGATGGTCTGACCGTCGATGGAGTTCTGCCCGGCAGGCGTGTCGAACCGCATGTCACACCCTCCCTTCGCTCAGCACCAGTGCGAGCGCGCGCTCGGCGAGCGGGATCTTGAAGGCGTTCCCGGCCGTGGGCGTCGCGCCCTGGAAGGCCGCCGTGACGACGGCTGCCGGTCCACCCGGCAGGAGCGCCTCCGCATCCTCCACCCGCCACGGTCGCGGTGCGACGCCGCCGAATGCGACCCGCCCCGTCCCGTCCTTGTGCAGGACGACTGCGACTGACACGATCGCGAAGGCGTAGGAGGCCCGGTCGCGGACCTTGTGATAGTGGTGCGTCCCGCCCGGCGGTCGCGGGAGCGTCACGGCGGTGACGAGCTCGCCCGGTTCGAGCGGGTGCTCGATCTCCGGCCGGTCGCCCGGCAGCAGATGAAAATCGCCGATCGCGATCCGGCGCTGCGACCCGTCGGGCCTGACGGTCTCGACGGTTGCGTCGAGGACACGCAGCGCCACGGCCATGTCGCCCGGGTTCTGAGCGATGCAATGCGGGCTCGTGCCCACGACGGCGAGCGAGCGGGTGACGCCCCCGAGGGCCGAGCAGCCCGAGCCCGGCTGGCGCTTGTTGCACGGCAGGGACGTCTCGTAGAAGTACGGGCAGCGATTGCGCTGCAGCAGGTTGCCGGCGGTCGTCGCCTTGTTGCGCAGCTGCCCCGTGGCGCCGGCCACGATCGCCCGCGCGAGGACGCCGTAATCGCGCTTCACGCGCGGGTGGGCGGCAACCTCGGTGTTGGTGGCGAGCGCACCGATGCGCAGACCGCCGTCCGGCAGATCCTCGATGGCCTTCAGGGGCAAATGCCGGATGTCGACGAGATGGGCCGGCGCCTCGATCTGGAACTTCATCAGGTCGAGCAGGTTCGTACCGCCCGCGATGAACCGGGCGCCTGGCCGGGCGGCGACGGCCGCCACGGCCGCTTCGGCGCTCGCGACGCGCTCGTAGCTGAAGGGCCGCATCAGGGCCTCCCCGCGACGTCCGCCACGGCATCGGCGATGTTGGAGTAGGCGCCGCATCGGCAGATGTTGCCGCTCATGCGCTCGCGCAGTTCGCCATTGTCCAGCGTCATCGGTGCCATGAGGTCGCCGGTGGCGTAGCTCGGCACGCCCGCCCTGATCTCGGCGAGGACAGCCACCGCGGAGCAGATCTGGCCCGGCGTGCAGTAGCCGCACTGGAAGGCGTCGTGCGCGATGAACGCCGCCTGCATGGGATGAAGCCGGTCCGGCCGGCCCAATCCCTCGATCGTCGTCACCGCGTCCCCGTCGTGCATGGCCGCGAGGCTGAGGCATGCGTTGATGCGAATCCCATTCACCAGCACCGTGCAGGCACCGCAATGGCCGTGGTCGCACCCCTTCTTGGTGCCCGTGAGGTGCAGGTGCTCGCGCAGGGCGTCGAGCAGCGTCACGCGGCTGTCGAGATCGAGACGCCGCCGTTCGCCGTTGACCGTGAGCGAGAGGGAAAGCGAACCGGATGCCTCCGGAGCGTGCTGATCGACCGCCCTTTGATCGACCTCATGTGGCCTGGGAGGACTCATCGGGTATCCCTTCCTCGTCGATCCAAACTGGCGCGATGGCCGTTCCGCACGGCCGAAGCGCCGAAATCAGGCTCTCGTCTCCCCTCTTCGGCCACCTCACCTCAGCCCCGGTTCGTCGCCGCCCGGCGCGCCTCGGCGGCGTCAGCAAACGTCTTTTTTACGGGACCGAGCACTTGGACGAATTCGAGCTGCTCGCCCTCGGGCCCCTTGCAGTAGATGATCGACCAGCCGTTCGACGGACCCTCGTGGATCTTGATCGTATTGGTATCCCTCGGCGCCGCGCGGCGCTGCTCCTCGGAGTGCACGGGTACGGTGCGGTTCGCCCTGACCTGCGTCATGCCGCGGCGGGCGCACTCGGCCTCGAGATCAGCGATGTACTTGTCGAAGTTCACGTCATCGCGGACGTAGAAGCAGATGTGCATCGAGCGCGGGTAGGCCGGGCTCATGTGGTCGCGCGGCTCGGCCCAGCTGTCGCCGCCGCCCATCGGCTGCGTGGCGTCGCGATACTGCAGGAGTTCGATGACGACGTTCTCGAACTGGACGAAGCGGACATCGAGCCGCTGGGAGCCACCCTTCAGGTCCGGGACGCCGATGGTGCGAGGATCGACGCGGCGCTCGCGGGCAACGATCTCTTGATCGGCCATCAGCGTGAAATGGACCGGCTCCCCCTTGAAATCGCCATCACGCATGACCTCGGTGCCGCCGAGTACCTCGGTGTAGAAGGCGAAAGCCCGGTCCATGTTCTGGACCGTGACGCCGAAATGCTGCACGCCTTGCAGGCGCGCGCCGAGTGGACCATCGTCACGTCCGCCCAGTCGCCCAGTCTGCGCGGAGGCAGTAGTTGCTCCGAGAAGGCCCATGGCTGCAGCGGCACCGGCAACCTGAAGGACTTCACGGCGAATGTGTCCGCCATGCCCGTCGTTGCTTTGATGGTTCATAACGATACACCGGCTCGAGGTTCTCAGCCCAGAGCTATACTAATGTCGCGAGCGATGTGCAGGTAAAAAAAGGTTAAATTCGACAAGGCGCCGGCTCTCTGATGGGGCGGCGCGCAGCACCGAAGGTCTGCTTCTTGGCTAATGACCGAGTGCAGGTTGTGGTGAAACTGGAATGCGCAAGTTGAGCTGCTATAAAGTCCGCTTCGAAGAAGCGGGCCCGGAAACGCGGACGGGCTAATACCGGCCCAACCCGGCTGCCTGGCAACGTTCACGTCGGCCTCGAGAGCGGTCATCAGCAGCCGCGCGCTCGTATTCGGGTTTGCCCGGTGTCGTCTGGACGCGGTGATAGATCCCGGCGACGCCCTCGATATTCGTCGAGATCGGGACGCGCATCGCTCAGACTCCGAGGATATCGGCCCAGCCGGGCAGGAGATCGGTCAGGGCGTCCCGCCGGTGGCCGTCGCGGCCCGTGACCGCCTCGGCCCGCCAAAGGGCGTGGACGATCGCTTGCTCGATCCCGTCCGCGGCGGCCTCGAACAGCGGGTCGAGCTCCGCGTCGTGCAGCAGGGCGGGCGCCGGCATCGGGCGGCCGGGATCCTGCGGCACCGTGTAGGCGGTCGAGAAGGCGAGCGCGATATCGCCGCTGCCGTGGCCGAACACCGAGCCGGTCCGGGCGAGGCCTGCCCCGGCCCGCAGGGCGAGGCGGCGGAGCTGACGCGCGTCGAGGGGCGCGTCGGTGGCGACGATCATGATGATCGAGCCCTTCTCCGGCGGTTCGGTGCCGGATTCCGGCTCCCCGGCGGCCGCCCGGAGCTGAGCGGCGAGCGGCACGCCGCGGACCCGAATCTGGGACGGCTTGCCGAAATTCGACAGGACGAGCGAGCCCAGCGTGAACCGGCCCCGCGCGCGCGCGCGGACCCGCCGGGAGGCGGTGCCGATGCCGCCCTTGAGCCCGAAGCTCGACATCCCGCGCCCGGCCCCGACCGACCCTTCCGCGACGGCGGCGCCCGCCGCGTCCAGGGCGTCGCGATAATGGGACGCCTCAACCGCCATCCGCTGAAGGTCGTTGAGGTAGCCGTCGTTGCACTCGAAGACGAGCGGGTTGAGCGTCGGCAGCGCGCGCCCGATTTCCGGATTGTCGGCGATCGCGGCGCGGATCTGGGCGGCGACCACCGCCGGCACCGCGAAGGTGTTGGTCAGGGCGATCGGCGTCTCCAGCACACCGAGTTCCTCGACCTGCATCAGGCCGACGGACTTGCCGAAGCCGTTCAGCACGACGCCGGCCGCCGGAACGCGGTCCCGGTATGTATCGCCGCCATGCGGCCGCACGACTGTAACGCCAGTCTGAACGTCGCCCTCGGCCAGCGTGCAATGGCCGACCGTCACGCCCGGGACGTCGGTGATGGCGTCGCGCGGACCCCGCGGCAGGCGGCCGACGCGGGGCGCGGGGCGCGGGGGGGCGGCCGGCGTCACAGGCGGTCGATCTTCGGGTCGAGGGCGTCCCGGAGGCCGTCCCCGAGGAGATTGAAGGCCAGCACCGTGAAGAAGATCGCGAGGCTCGGGAACAGCGCGACGTGCGGCGCCGAGACCATGTCGGCGCGGGCCTCGTTCAGCATGGCGCCCCATTCGGGCGTCGGCGGCTGCGCGCCCATGCCGAGGAAGGACAGGCTCGCGGCCGTGATGATCGAGGTGCCCAGCCGCATGGTGAAGTAGACCACGATGCCCGAGATCGTGCCCGGCAGGATGTGGCGCAGGATGATCGTCCGGTCCGGAGCGCCGATGCTCCGCGCGGCCTCGATGTAGGTGCTGTTCTTCAGGACCAGGGTCGTGCCGCGAACGAGGCGCGCGAAGGCCGGGACGCTGAAGACCGACACCGCCACCACGACGTTGACGAGCCCCGAGCCCAGGATGGCGACGACGCCGAGCGCCAGCAGGATGCCCGGGAAGGCGAACAGCACGTCGGACATGCGCATGACGATCCGGTCCCACCAGCCGCCGTAGTAGCCCGCCAGGAGACCGAGCACGGTCCCGACGAGCCCGCCGACGGCGACCGAGAGGAAGCCGGTCGCCAGGGAGATCCGCGCGCCCTCGACGATGCGGCTCAGGATGTCGCGCCCGAGGGGATCGACGCCGAGCCAGTGCGCGAGCGACGGGCCCTCGTTGATCCGGTCGTAGTCGAAGTCGTTGACCGGGTCGTAGGGCACGATCCACGGCGCCAGCACGGCGACCACGACCAGCAGGCCGATGAAGCCCAGGGCGAGGACGGCGACGCGCTGGCGCCGGAACTTGCGCCAGAATTCCGACCACGGCGTCCGGATGCCGGTGGGGACGGGCGCGACGGTGGGAGCGGCGGGGACGAGGATATCGGTCACGGCCGGCTCACCTGTAGCGGATGGTCGGGTTGATGAGGCCGTAGAGCACGTCCACGATCAGGTTGATCAGGATGAACTCCAGCGAGAACAGCAGGACCAGGGCCTGGATCACCGGGTAGTCGCGCTGGTTCACGGCATCGACGAGCAGGCGGCCCATGCCGGGCCAGTTGAACACCGCCTCGACGACGATCGAGCCGCCGAGCAGGAAGCCGAACTGCAGGCCCATCATGGTCACGACCGGGATCAGGGCGTTGCGCAGGCAGTGCTTGGCGATCACGACGCGCTCCTTGAGCCCCTTGGCGCGGGCGGTGCGCACGAAATCCTCGCCGATGACCTCCACGAAGGCCGCGCGGGTGAAGCGGGCCATCACGGCGGCCACGGCCGCGCCGAGCGTCAGCGACGGCAGCACGTAGTGCCGCCACGTGTCGGCGCCGACGGTCGGCAGCCAGCCGAGCTCGACCGAGAAGATCTGCATCAGGAGGATGCCGAGTGCGAAGGCGGGGAACGAGATGCCGGACACGGCGAGCGTCATCCCGAACCGGTCGGGCCATTCGTTGCGGTAGACCGCCGAGACGATGCCGATGATCAGCCCGAAGGCGACCGCCCAGGCCATGCTGGTGAGGGTGAGCAGGAGGGTCGGCAGGAAGCGCTCGCCGATCTCGGTCGAGACCGGGCGGCGGGTGCGGATCGAGACGCCGAGATCGCCGCGGGCGAGGTTGGCGAAGTAGCGCACGAACTGTTCCGGCAGGGGCCGGTCGAGGCCGAGCTCTGTGCGTACCAGGGCCACCGTCTGGGCGTCGGCATCCTGCCCGGCCGCCAGCCGCGCCGGATCGCCGGGAAGCAGGTGGACGAACAGGAAGACGAGGACCGAGACGATCAGCATCGTCGGCAGCAGCCCGAGGAGCCGCTTGAGCAGGAAGGTCAGCATAGGCTCGCGCCCGCGATCCGGGGTTTGCGTGAAGCGATCGCGCGGGACGTCCGCGCCGGGCCGGCCATCGTCCGGGCCGCCCGGCGCGGGGTCCGCTGGCGGCGGCTAGGGAGCGACGGCGATCTCGCCGGAATCGATGTTGCCGTCGGGCATGACGTAGACGCCGGAGAGCCGCGCGGAGGTCGCGTAGAGGTTCTGCTCGGTGACGAGCGGCGCCCAGGGGGCGTCCTTCATCACGATCTCCTGCGCCTTGGCGTAGAGCTCGGCGCGCTCCGCGTCGTTCGTCGAGACCAGCGCCTTGGCGAGAAGGGCGTCGAACTCGGCGTTGCTGTAGTAGGCGGTGTTGTTGAGCTTGGGCGGCCACGCCTCCGTCGCGAGCAGCGGCCGCAGGCCCCAGTCTGCCTCACCGGTCGAGGACGACCAGCCGGCATAGTAGAGGCGGACGCGGGCGGTCTTCGGATCGGGGGCGGTCTGCACCCACTCGGTGCGCTGGCCGGGCTCCAGCGCCAGGGTCTGCACCTTGATGCCGACTTGGCCGAGCTGCTGTTGGAGGAACTGGATCGCCTTCTGGGCGGTGGTGGTGGTGTAGGCGCTCCAGAGGGTCGCCTCGAAGCCGTTGGCGTAGCCGGCCTCCTTGAGGAGCTGGCGCGCCTTGGCCGGGTCGTAGGGCCAGGGATCCATCTTGTGGGCGTAGCGCACGCCCTGCGGGACGATGCCCTGCGCCGGGAAGGCGTAGCCCGAGAAGGCGACCTTGGCCAACGCCTCCTTGTTGATCGCGTAGTTGATCGCTTGGCGGACGCGCAGGTCGTCGAACGGCTTCTGCAGCACGTTCATGCTGAGATACCGCTCGATGATCGAGGCGTGGACCTCGATCTTCAGCTTCTTGCTGGCTTCGAGCATCTTGGCCTGTTCGTAGGGCAGCGGGAAGGCGAAATCGGCCTCGCCGGTCTGCAGCATGGCGGCGCGGGTGCCGTTCTCGGGCACCGGCTTCCACGTGATGGTGTCGACCTTCGGGAAGCCGGCCTGCCAGTAATCGGCGAACTTCGCGCCCTTGACGTAATCGGTCTGCTTCCAGTCGACGAAGGTGAACGGCCCGGTGCCGACCGGGTGGAAGGCGATGTCCTTCCCGTATTTCTTCAGGGCCGTGGGCGAGATGATCGCCGCCGAGGCGTGGGCCAGCGAGTTGATGAAGGGCCCGAAGGGCTCCTTCAGGGTGATGCGCAGGCTCGTGGGCGAGAGCACCTCGATCGTCTTGATGCGGTTGAACTGGTTGTACCGCGCGAGGTGGTTTTCCGGGTCGAGGACGCGGTCGAGGTTGGCCTTCACCGCAGCGGCGTCGAACGTCGTGCCGTCGTGGAATTTCACGCCCTCGCGCAGCTTGAACGTGTAGACGAGGCCGTCGGGCGATGTCTCGTAGCTCTCGGCCAGGACGTTGCGGACCTTCAGATCCTTGTCGAAGCCGAAGAGGCCTTCGTAGAACGACTTGGTGACGGCGGTCGTGAGCGTCGTGTTCGTATTGTACGGGTCGAGGGTCTCGGGCTGGCCGCTGATCGCTAGGATCGGGTCGCCGGCCGCGGCGGCGGGCGCGGTTGCCGCGGCGAGCAGGCCGGCGGCGAGGAGGAAGCGCTCGAACATGGTCAGACCTCGGGGCATGGGACGATCCTGCTGGCGGGGATAGGCGGTGTCAGGCGGCGAGGCCGCCGACCGTGTGGCGGGCGACGAGATGGCCGGGGCCGATCTCGACGAGGGGCGCGACCTGCGGCTCGTCGCCGAGCGCCCGGACTGGGCTCGGGATCTCGTCGGTCAGGAGCCGGCGGGCGCGCAGGTGGCGGTGGGCCGGGTCGGCGACCGGCACCGCCGCCATCAGCTTGCGGGTGTAGGGGTGCTGCGGGTCCTCGAAGATCGCCCGGCGGGGGCCGATCTCGACGATCTGGCCGAGATACATCACCGCCACCCGGTGGCTGATGCGCTCGACCACCGCCATGTCGTGGCTGATGAACAGGTAGGCGAGGCCGAACTCCCGCTGGAGATCGAGCATCAGGTTCACGATCTGGGCCTGGATCGACACGTCGAGGGCCGAGACCGCCTCGTCGGCGACGATGACCTTCGGGTTCAGGGCGAGGGCCCGGGCGATGGCGATGCGCTGCCGCTGTCCGCCCGAGAACTCATGCGGGTAGCGCTGGGCTTGGTCGGGGGTCAGCCCGACGCGCTCGAGCAGCCACGCCACCCGCGCCTCGGCCTCCCGGCGCGTCGCGATCCCGTGGACCAGCAGCGGCTCCATGATCGAGAAGCCGACGGTCAGGCGGGGATCGAGGGAGGCGTAGGGGTCCTGGAAGATGAACTGGATATTGCGCCGCAGGCCGCGCAACTGCCCGGGGGGCAGGTCGCGGATGTTGCCGCCGTCGAACTCGATCAGGCCGCTCTGGCTCTCCACGAGGCGCAGGAGCGAGCGGCCGGTCGTCGACTTGCCGCAGCCGGATTCGCCGACGAGGGCCAGGGTCTCGCCGGGATGGAGATCGAAGCTGACCTGCTCCACCGCGTGGACGCGGCGGCGCACGCGATTCAGAAGGCCGCCGCGGATGTCGAACCGGGTGACGAGGTCGCGCACCCGCAGGATCGGCCCGGCGCCGGCGCGCACGGTGTCGTGGGATTCGTCGACCGGGGCGGACGCACCCTGCCCCGCCGGGTGTTCCCGGGCCTCGGCCCGCAGCAGGTCGAACTTCCGCGGCAGGTCGCTGCCCGCCATGGCGCCGAGACGGGGAACGGCGGCGAGCAGCGCCCGGGTGTAGGCGTGGCGCGGCGCGGTGAAGAGCGCGGGCGCCGCCCCCTCCTCCACCTTGTCGCCGCGGTACATGACCAGCACGCGGTCGGCGATCTCGGCCACGACGCCCATGTCGTGAGTGATGAAGACGACGCCCATCTTCATCTCGGCCTGGAGGCTGCGGATCAGTTCGAGGATCTGCGCCTGGATCGTGACGTCGAGGGCCGTGGTCGGCTCATCGGCGATGAGCAACTGCGGCTTGCAGGACAGGGCCATGGCGATCATCACGCGCTGGCGCATGCCGCCGGAGAGCTGGTGCGGGTAGCGCGTGAGGACGTTGCGCGCCTCGGGGATGCGCACGAGGTCGAGCATCCGCAGGGCCTCGGCCCGGGAGGCTGAGGCGCTCTTCCCCTGGTGGACGCGGATCGATTCCGCGATCTGGTCCCCGGCGGTGAAGACCGGGTTCAGGGAGGTCATCGGCTCCTGGAAGATCATCGCGATCTCGGCGCCACGGATCGCCCGCATCTTGGCGTTCGGGGCGGCGGCGAGATCGAGCACCTCGCCCGAGCCGCGCCGGAACAGCATCTGCCCGGCCGCGATCCGGCCGCCGCCGTGCTCCACGAGGCGCATCAGGCTGAGCGAGGTCACGGACTTGCCGGACCCGGACTCGCCGACGATCGCCAGGGTCTCGCCGGCGTCGACGTGGAACGCGAGGTCGCGGACCGCCTCCACGACCCGCTCGGAGTTCGCAAAGCGGACGGTAAGGCCGGTGACGGAGACGACCCGTCCGTCGGGCAGAGCGGCAGGAGAGGCGGTCCCGGCTGCGATGGTCGGCATGGCGGATCTCAGCGCGCTGGTGCGGGGACGCGGCGGGTCTCGCCGAAGATCGCGGTGGCCGGCGCCTCGCCGGAGCGGACGAGGCCGCGATACATGCCCTCGGTGTTGAACGGCATTGCGACCCGGCCACGCGCATCGACGGCGATCAGCCCGCCGCGGCCGCCGACAGTCGGCAGGTGCTCCTCGACAACCGCCCGGGCTGCCACCTCGAGGTCCTGGCCCCCGTAGGCCATGCGCGCGCAGACATCGTGCGCCGCCGCGACGCGGATGAAGGCCTCCCCCGTGCCGGTGCAGGAGACCGCGGCGGTCCTGTCGTCCGCGTAGGTGCCCGCGCCGATCAGCGGCGAGTCGCCGATCCGGCCGGGACGCTTGTTGGTCATGCCGCCGGTCGAGGTCAGGGCGGCGAGGTGGCCGTCCCGGTCGAGGGCGACGGCGCCCACCGTGCCGAACTTGCGGGTCTCGTCGAGGGGCCCCGACGCCGTGTCGTGGTCGAGGGCGACTTGCCCGGCGGCCAACGCTCGGCGAAGCTGGTCGCGGCGGGCCTCTGTCGAGAAAAAATCGGGCTCGACCATCTCGAGGCCGTGCCGGCGCGCGAAGGTCTCGGCGCCGGCACCAGCCATAAGGACGTGCTCGCCGGCCTCCATCAGCGCGCGGGCGGCGCGGCCAGGCCGGCGCACCCGCGAGACGCCCGCGACAGCGCCGGCCCGCAGGGTGGCGCCGTCCATGATCGCGGCGTCGAGTTCGTGGGTCTCGGCGCTGGTGAAGACGGCGCCGTGGCCGGCATTGAAGAGCGGGCACTCCTCCAGAAGGTCGACGGCGACACTCACGGCGTCGAGGGCGCTCCCGCCGTCGGCGAGGCAGGCCGCTCCGGCCGCCAGGATTCCGGCGAGGGCCGCGTGGTAGCGCGCCTCGCCGGGATCGGCCTGGCCCGACGCGATCGTCCCGGCACCGCCGTGGATCACGAGTACGGGGCGGTGGTCGCTCATGGAACGGCTCCCGGAGGCGGGGTGTCGGGCAGGTCGTCGGCTCCGCCCTGCGGCGGCCAGGCGGCGTAGTCGCGGTCGAGCCAGGGCAGCACCGCTTCCGTCACGCGCGTCGCGGCCGGGACGAGATCCTCGGTGGCGTGGGCGAAGGCGCTCGCCAGGGCCTCCACGAGGGCCGTCAGGCTGGCATCCGAGGCGGCGAAGTAGTGGCAGTCGGTCTGCGCGTAGAGCGCGACCGTTGCGGTGGCGACGAGGGGTGAGTGCGGTCCGTCAGTCAGCGCCAGGACCGCGGCGCCGTGCTTCCGTGCGATCTCGGCCAGCCGCACCGTGTCGGCGAAGTACCGCGGGGTTGCGAGCGCGATGACGAGGTCGTCGGTCGTCAGCCGGCGCAGGCTCCGGGCGGCGAAGCCGGGCCCCTCCAGTGTCGCCAGCAGATGGACGTCCTCGCGGTTGACGTCGAGGTTGCGCGCCAGGATGCCGGCCGGCCAGCTGCTGCTGCCCAGGCCCACGACGTAGACCCGTCGGGCCCGGCGGATCGCCTCGACGGCCTGCGCACAGGTCTGGCCGTCGAGCCCACGCCGCGTCGCCTCGATGTTGCGGACGATATCGGCCAAGGCTCCGTCGAGGATGCCGGACGCGGTCGCGGGCTGATCTCGGCTGCCGCGCAGCTTCTCGACCGGTGCGAGCGCCTTCTCATAGCCGAGGACGAGGGCCGCGCGGAACTTTGCGTAGCCCTCGTAGCCCACGGCGCGGGCAAACCGATTAGCGGTGGCGACGGAGACGCCAACCAAGTCTGCAAGCTCATTCACGGGCAGAGTCGCGGCGCGCAACGGATGATCAAGGACGAAGCGGGCGACCTCTCGGTGAGCGGAGCTGAGCGCCGGAAACGCGTGCGCGATCCGTTGCGCGACAGAAAGTTCCTTGGGTTCCAACGCCACGACGCTCGAGCCGATCAAAAATTCTCACTGCCGGACAGTCTGAGAATTTTTTCGATCACCCGCAAGCGCTTCGACGCTTCTTTTCGCGGCACCAGTTGCACAAATCGCTGAACTTCCCAGACAAATTGGGTCACCTCGCTCCTAGTCAGATGCGCCTCCCCGTTCACGGCAACTGCGTTGGCCGATGGCTGCAGTTGCGCTCCTGCTGTGGGGGGCTCACTGCAGGTGCAATGGCGACCGGTGAGCCGATCTATGCTGATGTCTGCTTCGGAGATGCCGGCTGACGCCACCGAATGGCCGTGACGGGCGCGAAATCGTCGATCAACTTCCTAGCTCAAGGCCAAGGTCCGGCAGCAGCGCGTCCCAAACCCAGGTGACCGAACGGCGCTTTGACGCACGGCTGCGCATGTCGAGCGCGTGTCTCGGTCGTGTCCCCTGGGGTGGTGTAGCTTCGGCGTGGCCACCACGATCACCGGCTTGGGCCGGATTGATCAGGCTGCCAGGGTCGGCAGGCTGACGAGGGGATCATCGCCGATCGGGGCGATGCTTTCCAGGGTGATGTAGCGGGAGCGCTGGACGGCCCACTCGTCGTTCTGTTCCAGCAGGATCGCGCCGACGAGGCGTGTGATGGCCGCCTCGTTGGGGAAGATGCCGACCACCTCGGTCCGGCGCTTGATCTCGCCGTTGAGGCGTTCCAGCGGGTTGGTGGAGTGCAGCTTGACCCGATGCTGGGTGGGGAAGCCCATGTAGGCCAGCACGTCCGGCTCAGCCTCGTCCATCAGGGCGGCGAGCTTGGGGACCTTCGGCCGGAGCTGATCGGCCACGCGCCGCCACTGCTGACGGGCCGCCTCGGCATCGTCCTGGGCAAATGCCGTGGCGATGAAGGCGGAGACGACACGCCGCCCGCTGCGTCCGGCATGGGCGAGCACGTTGCGCATGAAGTGGACACGGCAACGCTGCCAGGTCGCGTTCATCACCTTGGCCACCGACGCCTTGATGCCCTCGTGGGCGTCCGAGATCACCAGCTTGACCCCGCGCAGGCCGCGGCGCGCCAGCTTGCGGAGAAAGTCCGTCCAGAACGTCTCGGCCTCGGACGGGCCGACATCCATGCCGAGCACCTCGCGACGGCCGTCAGTGTTCACACCGACCGCCACGATGACGGCGACAGAGACGATACGGCCGTCCTGGCGCACCTTCACGTAGGTCGCGTCGATCCAGAGGTAGGGCCACTCGCCCTCGATGGGCCGGGCGAGGAACGCGCCCACGCGCTCGTCGATTTCCTGGCAGAGCCGGCTGACCTGGCTCTTCGACACGCCTGTGCCGCCCATCGCTTGGACGAGGTCATCAACCGAGCGGGTCGAGATGCCCTGGATGTAGGCCTCCTGGATCACAGCCGTGAGCGCCTTCTCGGCCATGCGTCGCGGCTCCAGGAAGCCCGGAAAGTAGCTGCCCTTGCGCAGCTTCGGAATGCTCAGCTCGACCGTGCCGGCCCGCGTCTGCCAATCCCGGTCACGGTAGCCGTTGCGCTGGACCAGCCGCTCGGCGCTCTTCTCGCCATGGGCCGCGCCGGTCAGGCCACCAACCTCCAGCTCCATTAGCCGCTCGGCCGCAAAGCCGATCATCTCGCGCAGCAAATCGGCGTCGGCGCTCTTCTCCATCAGCCCGCGCAGGGCCATCATCTCGTCGGTCATCGGGGGGCTCTCGGGTTCGCGGTTGGTGCTCGCAACCCGACCCTACCCGGCAACCGCCGATGACCACCCCGCGAGAGATCCCGCCTGCTACAGCGCTGTGAAGGGCGCGCAGGCGGGCTCTCCCGCTACCGGCGAGCTACACCACCTCCAGGGACACGACCCGTGTCTCACCGGTCGCCATTGCACCCAACCCCACTCGACCCACGCCCGGACCTCGGGCAGGGCCGCCGCCGCTCCCACGGCACCCCCGCCGCCGCCGAGCCTCGCTTGCCGTGCAGCCGGTGCCGCTCCCCCGCTTATGCCCATTCTGCGGCACTGCCGGTGCCGCGTGGTGGCGGCTGTTCATCCATCAACCCATCCCGGGAACCCCGTCTCGGCCGCGGCGACCCGCGCTTCACTGCCGATCGCACCGCCTTCGTCGTCATCCGTGGCACCGCCCCAACCGGCGCCCGTGCCATCTTCTGCATCGAAACGAAGAACAGTGGAGCCGGCCACGACCCCGCGCTGCCGCCTCATCCGCGGCACCAAGAAATCGGACGCACGATGACCGGCCTATTCATCGCCCCCGAGGGTCCCGCGCTGACCGGCCCGGCCTGCCGGCAGCTCGGCCTCGCCAGCGCAAGGATTTGAAAGTAGAGCGCCCTCGCCTCTTCGATTCCACGCACAAACGGCCTCATCCACAACCGGCGAGCTCTAGCTAAGCCCGGCCCCGACAACCGCCCCTTGCGCACCGGTGCGTTCGCCCTGCGGCATCGGGAGACGGCACCGACCCTTCGCCACTGGATCAGAAAGACACGATCTCGGCGCGTCGCAGCTCCTCCTCCTGAGAGCTGCGCGCGGAACGCAGTCTGACAGGATCGCCCAGGCTCGTTGCATTTAATAATCAACCGGTCTATTTCTAATTCATGAAGTCCGATTCGGTCTCGGTTGTCACCGCGCGCAAGAGGGGTCGGCCACCTAGGCCTGAGCCGGCCTACGGCACGTCGCGGGCGGCCTTGATCCGGGTGGGCGTCGCGCTGCTATCGGAGAAGGGCTACTCGGCAACCGGCCTCGAAGAGGTCCTGCGCACCGCGGGTGTGCCGAAAGGTTCGTTCTATCACTATTTCGCGAGCAAGGACGTCTTCGGCGCCGAACTGATCGAGGCGTACGCAGCCTACTTCGCGCGCAAGCTCGACCGCTGGTTGCTCGATGAGAGTACGACCCCGATCGAGCGCATCAGGAACTTCGTCGCCGACGCGAAGGCCGGCATGGCACGCTACGAGTTCCGTCGCGGCTGTGTCGTCGGCAATCTTGGGCAGGAGATGAGCGCCCTGCCCGAGCTCTTTCGGGACCGTCTGCACGGCGTGCTCCTCGACTGGCAGGCGCGGACGGAGCGCTGTCTCCGGGACGCCCAGGCAGCCGGCCAGATCGCCGCGGATGCCGATTGCGCTGCGTTGGCGGCGTTTTTCTGGATCGGCTGGGAAGGTGCGGTCCTGCGCGCCAAGCTCGAGCGCAGCCCCGAGCCTCTCGACCTCTTCGCCACCCTATTCCTGACCTGTCTTACGCGCTGAGCGCCCCATGGAGTGCCCCGAATGTTCAAGGCAATCCTGATCGAGAAGGATGAGGCGGGCTACCGCGCCGGCCTACGTGAGATCGACGAGGCGCAGCTCCCCGAGGGCGACGTCACCGTGGATGTCGCCTACTCGACGTTGAACTACAAGGACGGGCTCGCGATCACCGGGAAAGGGCCGGTCGTGCGCAAGTTTCCGATGGTGCCGGGCATCGACATCGCCGGCACCGTCCGCGAATCCCGGCATCACGACTACAAGGCCGGCGACCGCGTCGTCCTCAACGGCTGGGGCGTCGGCGAGACCCATTGGGGTGGGCTGGCGCAAGTCGCACGGCTCAAGGGCGACTGGTTGGTGCCGTTGCCGGAGACGCTCACGCCACGGCAGGCGATGGCGATCGGAACTGCCGGTTACACGGCGATGCTGTGCGTGATCGCCCTCGAGCGCCACGGCGTCACCCCCGACAAGGGCGAGGTCGTCGTCACCGGCGCGGCCGGTGGCGTCGGCAGCACGGCGGTCGCTCTCCTGTCGCGCCTCGGCTACACGGTCGTGGCGGTGAGCGGCCGTCCTGAGGAGGCCGATTACCTGCGCCGCCTCGGCGCAGCGGAGGTGCTGGACCGGGCGGCATTCTCGGATCCGGGCAGGCCGCTCGCCCGGGAGCGCTGGGCCGGGGCCGTCGATGCGGTCGGTAGCCACACGCTGGCGAACGTCTGTGCCGCCATGAAGTACCGGGGTGTCGTGACGGCCTGCGGTCTGGCGCAGGGCATGGACCTGCCTGCGAGCGTGGCCCCCTTCATCCTGCGCGGAGTCAGCCTGATCGGGATCGACAGCGTGATGTGCCCGCGGCCCGAGCGGATCGACGCCTGGAACAGGCTGGTCCGCGACCTCGATCCGGTCAAGCTCGAGGCGATCACGGACGAGATCGGCCTGACAGAGGCTGTGGCCACCGCGGAACGCCTGATGTCGGGCCGGGTGCGCGGCCGCGTCGTCGTTGACGTGCATCGCTAGGCGTTCTCGCCGCCTCTCGCCGCCGTTCAACTGCGGAACAGACGGAAATCATACAGGGAAGACTTGGGTGTGATGGCTTAATACTGAACGCGGCACTGCCGCCGGACTGACAAAAACAAACACAGTCCGTTCATACCGATGGAGGAAAGACCATGAAGGGTGTATTCGCGCTGGCGATCCTGTTTGGCGGCCTGTCCGCCGTGCAGGCCGACCCGCTGCCGACCTTCCGTATCGGCGTGCTGAATGATCAGTCCGGGCTCTACGCCGACATCGCGGGGCCGGGCTCCGTCGAGGCCGCGCGCATGGCCGTCGAGGACTTCAAGCCGGACGTGAGAGGCTTCCGCGTCGAGGTTCTCTCGGCCGACCATCAGAACAAGCCCGATATCGGCGCGGCCATCGTGCGACGCTGGTTCGACGTCGACCAGGTCGACGCGATCGTCGACGTACCGACCTCTTCGGTCGCCCTGGCCGTGTCGAACATCGCGAGCGAGAAGGACAAGGCATTCCTGATCGCGAGCGCCGGGTCCTCGGATCTGACCGGGAAGAACTGCACCCGGACCAACGTCCATTGGACCTACGACACCTGGGCTCTCGGCAACAGCACGGCGCGCGCCGTGATCACGCAGGGCGGAAAGTCCTGGTACTTCCTCACGACGGATTACGCGTTCGGTCACGCTCTGGAGCGCGACGCCACCGAGGCCGTGACGAAGGCGGGCGGCAAGTCCCTCGGACACGTCCTGGCTCCGTTCCAGAGCACCGACTTCTCCTCCTACCTGCTCCAGGCCCAGGGCAGCGGTGCGCAGGTGGTCGCGCTCGCCAATTCCGGCGGCGACACGATCAACGCCATCAAGCAGGCCTCGGAGTTCGGCCTCACCGACGGCGGCCAGAAGCTCGTCGCGCTCCTCGCCTTCATCTCGGACATCCACTCAGTCGGCCTGAAGGTCGCCCACGGCCTGACTCTGACCGAGGCGTTCTACTGGGACCTCAATGACGGCACCCGGACCTGGGCGAAGCGGTTCGCGGCACGCAACGGTGGCCGTTACCCGACGATGAACCAGGCCGGCACCTACGCGGCGATGCTCCACTGGATGAAGGCGATCGCCGCCCTCGACAAGGACAAGGCGCATCGCGGCACCGACATCGTCGCGCAGATGAAGGCGATGCCGACAAACGATCCGCTGTTCGGCCACGGCTCGATCCGCGCGGACGGGCGCACCATCCACGACCTCTACCTGTTCCAGGTCAAGGACCCGTCCGAGTCGAAGGGGCCGTACGACTACTACAAGCTCGTCGACACCATCCCCGGCGACCAGGCGTTCCGGCCCATGGCCGACGGCGGCTGCCCCCTCGTAGCCCATACGGCCGCGAAGTGAGGCAGCCTAGCCATGGCACGTCCTGACGCGGCCGACAGCGCGACCATCAGCGCAAAGCGGATGGCGATCGGGCTGCTGCTCCTGAGCGAGGTGGCGGCTATGGCGACGTGGTTCGCCACCACCGCCTCGATCGGCGCGATCCGCACGCAGTGGACGCTGAGCCCGTTCCAGGAGGCCCTGCTCACCAACAGCGTGCAGGCCGGGTTCGTCGCCGGCACCCTGGTCAGCGCGCTGCTGGGGCTGGCCGACCGGTTCGACCTGCGCCGGCTGTTCTGCGGCTGCGCCGTCGCGGCCGGTCTCGCCAACCTCCTGATGCTGGCCTTCGCGCCGACCTCGCCGATGGTGCCGCTGCTGCGCTTCGTGACGGGGGCCTGCATGGCCGGCGTCTACCCGGTCGGCATGAAGATCGCCGCGACCTGGGCGGTGGGTGACCTGGGGCTGCTGATCGGCCTTCTGGTGGGCGCGCTCACCCTCGGCTCGGCGCTGCCCCACCTCGTCGCGGCCCTCGGCCAGCTCGACTGGCATCTGCCGGTGCTCGGTGCGGCGTTGGGCGCCCTCCTCTCGGCGGCCCTGATCCGCTTCGTGCAACTCGGGCCGATCCGGTCGGAGGCCCCGCCCCTGCGCTTGGAGAACGCCCTGGAGGCGTGGCGCAATCGCGGCGTGCGCTTGGCCAATCTCGGCTATCTCGGCCACATGTGGGAGCTCTACGCGATGTGGGCCTGGATCGGTGCCTTCATGGCGGCGAGCTTCCGTGAGCGTTACGGCAACGCGCCGCCGTTCCCGCCGGAACTGGCCGCCTTCGCGGTGGTGGCGGCCGGGGCGTTCGGCGCGATGCTGGGCGGCTGGGCGGCCGATCGACTCGGGCGCACTCTGGTCACCGGCGCCTCGATGCTGGCCAGCGGCTGCTGTGCCATCGCGGTGGGTTTCCTGTTCGGCGGCCCTGCCTGGGCGGTGCTGGCGGTGGGCGTGCTCTGGGGCGTCGCGGTAATCGCCGATTCGGCGCAGTTCTCGGCGGCGGTGAGCGAGCTGAGCGACCGCAGGCTGATCGGCACGATGCTCACCGTGCAGACCTGCCTCGGCTTTCTCCTGACGCTCGTCAGTATCCAGCTCATCGCCTTCGCCGGGACATTCCTCGGCTGGCGCTTCGCCTTCGCGCTGCTGGCCGTGGGGCCGTTCCTGGGTCTCGCTTCGATGCTGCGGCTGCGGCGCCTACCCGAGGCCAAGCGGCTGGCGGGAGGACGCAAGTGACAGCGAGGAGAAAGCCACCCGTGGCCTTCAAGACGATCACCTACGAGACGCTCGCGCCGGTGGCACGCATCACCCTGAACCGCCCGGAGCGCACCAACGCGATCAGCGCGACCATGCTCGACGAACTCGCGCAGGCGATGGACGCGGCCGAGGCCGACGATGCGGTGCGCGCCGTGATCGTGCGCGGGGCCGGCACGGCCTTCTCGTCGGGCTTCGATCTCAAGGATCAGATGGCGCTGCGCCCTGAAGGCGTGAGCCAGTGGCGCCCGATCCTGCGCAAGGATTTCGATGTGCCGATGCGCTTCTGGCACTGCCCGAAGCCGACCATCGCGGCGGTGCGTGGTCCCTGCCTCGCGGGCGCCTGCGAGTTGGCGTTGGCCTGCGACGTGACCGTGGCGGCCGAGGATGCCTTCTTCGGCGAGCCGGAGCTGAAGTTCGGGGCCGGTATCGTGGTGATGATCCTGCCCTGGATCGTCGGCCCGAAGATCGCCAAGGAGATCATCCTCACGGGCGAGGACCGCATTCCGGCGCGGCGCGCCTACGAGATCGGAATGGTCAACCGAGTCGTGCCGATTGCCGAGCTCGACGCGAGCGCGCTGCGCCTTGCCCGGCACATCGCGGCGATCGACCCGAACCTCGTCAAGGAGACGAAACGGGCCCTCAACCGGTCGATCGAGGCGCGCGGCATGCTGGAGGCCCTGGAGACGGCCCTCGACATCGACCTGCTGATCGAGGGCGAAGGCTCGCCGGACAAGCGGGCCTTCATGGACATCGCCCGGTCGCAAGGCCTCAAGGCGGCACTGGCCTGGCGCGACAGCCGCTTCCCGGGAGCCGGATCGTGACCGGGGCGCTGGCGGAACTCCTGGGCGCTGGGCTCGGCCGCCCAGGCAGCCGGGTGGACGAGAGTTCCGGCCCCGGGATGACGGGGCGCGACCTCGGTGCACACGCGGATCT
Organism: Methylobacterium sp. yr668; assembly: GCF_900116245.1. Taxonomy (NCBI): domain Bacteria; kingdom Pseudomonadati; phylum Pseudomonadota; class Alphaproteobacteria; order Hyphomicrobiales; family Methylobacteriaceae; genus Methylobacterium; species Methylobacterium sp. yr668. Next base: position 103,904 of record NZ_FOZY01000009.1, read on the forward strand.
GGTCGCCGGTCGGCTGCGTGCGGCAGGCATGCGCCCGCACGAGCCGGTGCACCTCACCATCGGCAACCGGGCGCTCGATCTCGGGACGCTGCTCGGCCTCTGGCGGGCGGGCGCGGTCGCGGTGCCCGTTCACCGAGCCGCTGCACCGCTCACCCGCGCGGCGGTCGAGCGGGCGACGCGTGCCCGCTTCCGGGCCGACGGGCTCAGCTTGGAGAAGATCGCGGAGGATGCGCCGCCGGTGCGGCCGCTCCTGGACGGGGCCGCCCTCGTGGTCTTCACCTCGGGCAGCACCGGCGTGCCGAAGGGCGTGGTTCTCGGACACGATGCCCTGGCGCGCAAGCTCGCGATCCTCGACCGGCTGCTGGGCTTTCGCCCGGACGACGTCGTCGCGGTGCCGCTCCAGCTGACCTTCATCTTCGGGATCTGGGCGAGCCTCCTGGCGATCCGCTCTGAGGCGAGACTCGTCCTCGTCCCGAAGTTCACGCCCGCGACGCTCGAGGGCCTGCTCGCCGCGGAGGGGACGGTGTTGGCCGCTGTGCCGACCATGCTGCGAGCCCTGCTGGCCGACGGTGTCCCGCCGGCCCCCCGTCTGCGGGCGGTGCTGACCGGCGGCGAGGCGCTCAGCCCGTCGCTGACGCAAGCAGTCCGCGGCGGATGGCCGAAGGCCGAGCTCGTCGACCTCTATGGCTCGACCGAGACTGGCTCCTGCGACTTCTGTCACCGACCGCGGGACGTCTCGGAGGCTGGGTCGATCGGCATGCCAACCGAGGGCGTGTCGTTCCGCATCGTCCGCGACGACGGCGCGCTCGCCGCTCTGGGCGAGACCGGCGAGCTGCGGATCCGAACTGCCTGCGGCATGCTCGGCTATCTCGACGGCGCTGAGCTCACGCGCTCCGCGCTGGAGGCGGACCACTTCCGCACAGGCGATCTCGCGCGCCTGCGCCAGGACGGTCACGTCGAGCTCGTCGGGCGCTCGAAGGAGATCATCGCGCGGGGCGGCAACAAGATCGCGCCCCTGGAGATCGAGAACGCCCTGTGCGCGCATCCGGACATCGCGGCGGCCCTGTGCGCCGGCGTGCCCGACCCGCGCCTCGGCGAGGCGATCCACGCGGTCGTCGTGCTGAAGCCTGACCGCGCGCTGTCGGCGGACGAACTCAGGCGCTGGGCATCGGCCCATCTCGAACGTTACAAGGTGCCGGACGTGATCGTCTTCAGCGACACGCTGCCGTCGGGCGCGACCGGAAAGGCGAGCCGGGCGATGGTCAGTACGCTCACGCTGATCCACGCGGAGACGACGTCGGCCGACCTGCAGGGCGCGCCAGTGAGCTCCTAGGCTGGGACGGGGGCCGTCCGCACGATCGTCTTGTCCGCGCTCTCAGCACCGCGGGGAGCCTATTCGCGCGAGCGCCCTTCCGGCTCGAGAGCCGGTCCGCCCTGTCCTGATCGACGTGGACCTGCCGGCGCCGGTGCGCATGCCGCCGAAGCGGATCCGGGTTCGTCGCAAAAACGCGTGGTACAACAAGGATCCAGAGCTGCCGGCTTGATGCAATCAGGTCGGAGCCGGTTCTGGCCTGGGTCGGCCGCGAACGTGCGCCACACCGAGGCGGGGCGGTGAGACGCGCTGCCGTTCGCGTAGACATGTGTCCTAGGAAGCGGCCAACAAGCTACGCAGCGCCTTGCGGTCGGTCTTGCCGACGCCGTTGACCGGCAGCACGTCAAGCCTGCGAATCTGCGCCGGCACGTAGATCCGCGCGAGGGAACCCCGTACGAAATCCTTGAGCCCCGGCTCGTCGAGGCCCTCGCCCTCCCGCAGCACCACGAAGGCCACCGGTACCTCGCCGAGATCCGCGTCGGGGGCGCCGACCACGCAACAGTCGCAGATGGCCGGATGGGCAGCGAGTTGCCGCTCGATCAACGCGGGCGAGATATTCTCGCCGCCGCGAATGATCACGTCCTTGATGCGCCCCGTGATGGCGAGGAAGCCGTCGGCGTCGAAGCGGCCGAGATCACCGGTGCGCAGCCAGCCGTCCACGATCGGCTGGTCCGCGCTGCCGAGATAGCCGGCCATCAGGGCCGGGCCGGAGATGCGGATCTCCCCTTCCCGGCCGGCCTCGACCGGGCGATCCGTGGCCGGATCGAACAGGTCCACCTTCTGGCCCGCGAGCACGGTCCCGATCGTGCCGATGCGACGCCGGCCCGGCGGGTTCATGGTCGAGGTGCAGGTCGCCTCCGACAGGCCGTAGGAGACGAGGAGCGGCACGCCGAAGGCCTCCTCGATCTGCCGATGCAGGGTCGGGGTGATCGGCGCCGAGCCGCAGCGCAGGAAGCGCAGGCCCGGGAAGCGCTCCCCGGGGCGCAGCAGGGGCAGCATCCGCGCGTAGATCGTCGGCACGCCGGTCATGTAGGTGATGCCGCCAGATCGCAGGCGGTCGAGGGCGGCCTCGGCCTGGAAGCGCTCCATCAACACGATCTCGGCTCCGGCCAGGAGAGGCACGATCAACTGGTTGTTGATGCCGTTCGTGTGATGAAGTGGCATGACGTGGAGAAGCCGGTCCGCAGGCCCCGTACCGGTGTGACGGAGCACGCCCGCGGCGTTGCAGATCAGGCCTTCGTGGCGCAGCAGCACGCCCTTCGGCCGGCCGGTGCTCCCCGAGGTGAAAAGCAGCATGGCCTCATCCCGCGGGCTGACCTCGGCCGCGAAGGCCGCGCCGTCGGCGAGGCTGTCCAGTGCGCGGACGTCCAGGCCGGTCAGAGCGACGGGCGAGGCGTCGACCTGGGCGACGATGAGATGCCGCATGCCGACGAGCGCAGCCTGCTCGGCCACCACCTCCGGCGCGAGCCCCGGCTCCAGGAAGCAGACGCAGGCGCCGGCCTGCATGGCCCCGAAGTAGGCCACGATGGCCGCCGCACTCTTGGGCGCGATCAGTCCGACCCGGTCACCCTTGGCGGCACCCCAGTCCCGGACTGCGCCCGCGGCGGCGTCGATCCGCGCGCCGAGGTCGGCATAGGATACGACGTCGGAGCCCGAGAGCGCCGTGCGGCCCGTCCCCGCATAATCCGCGATGGCCGCGCGCAGCCGCGCGCTGATCGAGTCCGGCATGGCAGCGCTCATGGCGGCGATCTCCTGTCCCGTCTGTCTGCCCCGCGCCTCAGCGCAGGCGGATGCCCGCATCGGCCTCGAACCGGCCCTCCGGGTCGAGGACCGCCAGCGCCGCCCGCTCCGCCGGGGTCGGCGGAGGCGTCGAGGCGGCACCGTCCGCCGAGAACGCGAAGCCGGTGCGGTCCCGGACCTCGTCGAGGCTCGCCTCCGGATGCCAGGAGGCCAGCACGAGCCGGCCCTCGCGCTTCGTGAAGACGGCGATCGGCGTGACCACGCCGTGCATGCCGCCGGCCGCGGTGACGAAGTCGAGGGTCTCGACGAGGGTGCGGCGGGAATGTTCCGTACGCCACGTGACCGCCCGGCGGGCGGTGGGCAGCATCACGGCGCCGCCGCCGCCGCCCGGCAGCCGCACCCGCGGCGCGTGCCAGTCGCCGATGCAGGAGACGTTCGTGCGGCCCAGCCCGTCGACCTGCGCGGCGCCCAGGAAGCACAGGTCCATCAGGCCGCGGGTGCAGAGATCGTAGAAATCCTCATTGGCGAAGATCGCCCGCGAGCCCTCGGCGAGGACCGGGTCGGAGGACGAGATCGGCACCTTCGACGGGTTCGGGTCGACGCCGCCGGCGACGTTGATGTAGGTGAACGCGAAGGGATAGGCCTGCTTGGCCAGGAGGCAGGCCAGCATCGGCAGGGCCGAGTTCACGCCGCTGAAGGTGATCTCGTTCGGCCGCACGAACCGGGCGAGATTGGTGACGATGTAGGAAAAGCCCGACCAGGCCTCGATCGCGTTGGACGGCGCCTCAGACATGGGCAGCCTCCCGGGCCTCGGGGCCGGCGGCGAGGTGATCGGCGAGCACGCCCGGGGCGTCGGCCATGTAGGCCTCCACGGCCGGGTAATCGATCTCGTAATCCGGCCAGAGCGAGCCGGGCCAAGCCCCGTTCGGCACGATGCTCAACGCCTCGACGAGGAAGTGGGGCACCAGCGTCAGTTCGGGCTGGTCGCGGAAGGAGGCGTCCGGGGCGACCCGCTCGGCCACCACGAGCACGCGCTTGGCCGAGCGGCTCATGATCCGGTCCCAGTGCGAGGTCCCGAAGACGCGCACGTCCCCCGACGCGCTGACCTCGTTGGCCTGGATCACCGCGAAGTCCGGCTGGATGCGCGGGATGGCGTAGACCGCCTCGCCGCTGCCGTAGGGGTCCTCGATCGTCTTCCAGCCGTTGAGCGCCGGCAGGTCCGAGCCGTGGATGCCGCCGCAGGGCATGAACGGCACGCCGAAGGCAGCCGCCCGCAGGCCCGCCGTCAGGCTGGCGCAGGCGTGCTCCTCCAGGCGGACCTCGCCGGACTCGATCGCCCGGCGGTACCAGGGCGCGAGGCCGAAATTGCCTTCCATGGCCACGATCCCCGCCTTCGCCCGCGACAGGGCGCCGGCGCGGCAGAGAATGTCGATGTCATAGCCGGGCGACTGCTTGACGACTTCGAGGTCGCGGCGGCCCTGGCGGATCAGCTCGCGCACGAACGCGAAGGGGCCGCGGTGCAGGAAGCTGCCGCCGAGCGCCAGGGAGCTGCCGTCCGGCACGCGGGCTGCGAGGTCTGCGAGGGGGACGATCTTCTGGGTTCCGGCGCTCACGGGGCGTCCTCCGATCGGGCGTGTGTCAGGCCGCGCGGTAGGCGCGGATCCGGTCCTTCAGCCCCGGGCGCGCGGCCGAGGCGACGAGGTCGGCGAGGTCGTCCGCGCGGGTGTCGCGGGCGGCGGCGCGGTTCAGGGCCGCCCCGGCCCAGGAAGACAGCCGCGTCGCCGCTTCCGAGGCGGCCGCGACGGTGTCGAACCACGAGTCGGTCGCCGCGACGGCGGTGAGGAACCCGTCGGACAGGGCCTCCGGGGCGTCGAAGACCCGCCCCTCCTGGAGGACGAGCCGGGCCTTGGAGCCGCCGACCCGCTCGGCGTAGCGCCGCGTGCCGAGCACCAGCCCGAAGGACAGGCCCGGCATGCGGAAGGTGGCGGCCGGATCGCCGACCCGCCGGCCGCAGGCGCAGATCACGTCGACCCCGGCGCCGAAGTTCCGCCCGTGCGCGAGCGCCAGCGTGTCGAACGGCGCGTGGGCCAGCGCCTGGAGGAGCTGCTCGATCCGCACGAACCGGAGCAGCAGGTCGCCCTCCGACAGGTCCGCGTAGCCGCCGAAGTCGAACCCGGCGCTGAAGTTGCGCCCCGCGCCCTTCAGCACGAGGAGCTGTGTCCCGTCGCCGGCCGCAGCCGCGACGGCGTCGAGCAGCGCGTCGACCAGGGTGGCCGACAGGGCGTTCATCTTGTCGGGGCGGTTGAGCGTCAGGGTCAGCGTGTCGCCGCTGCGCTCTTTCAGGAGTTCGTCCATGGCGCCGCCCTCAAGCCGTGCGCGCGCGAGCCGGCGCGGCCTCGCCGAACAGTTCGGCGTTGTGCTGCCCGAGGGCGGGCGGCTCCCGGTAGATCGGGAAGCCCTCCCCTGAGAACTTCAGCGGCGACACGAAGGTGCGCGTCTCAGCGCCGGACGGCAGGGTCACCGGCTGGACCCAGCCCATATGCGCGACCTGCGGGTCGGCTAGGGCGTCGGCGTAGCCGTTGATCGGTGCGCAGGGCACGCCCGCGGCGCGGAACCGGGCCAGCAGGTCGGCGTAGGTGAGGTCGGCGAAGTCGCGCTCCAGAATCGCCAGGAGTTCGCCCTGGTTCTGCGCCCGCAGGGCGGTCGAGGCGAAGCGCGGATCCTCGGCGAGGTCGTCGCGCCCGATCGCCGCGCAGGCGGCGCGGTAGAGGGCGTCGTTGCCCGCCGCCATGGCGAAGTACCCGTCCTGGGCGCGGAAGGCCTGATAGGGGGCGTTGCGCGGATGGGCCGAGCCCAGGCGCTTCGGGTCGCGGCCGCTGCCGAAATACTCGCTGGTCTGGAGCGCCCCCATCGCCAGGGAGGCGCCGAACATCGAGGCGTCGATGTGTGCGCCGGGTCCGCCCGCCCGCACCTGGAGCAGCGCCGCCGCGATGGCGTAGGCCGCGTAGAGGCCGGTGCCGAAATCCGAGATCGGTACGCCGCACTTGACCGGGGGCGCGCCGGGCTCGCCCGTGACGCTCATCACGCCGCTCATCGCCTGGAGCGTCAGGTCGAACCCGGCCTCGGCGGAGCGCGGCCCCTCCTGGCCGAAGGCTGAGATCGAGCAATAGACCAAGCCGGGCCGCCCGGCGCTGACGCGCACGTAGTCGAGGCCGAGCCGCTTCATCACGCCGGGGCGGTTGTTCTCCAGCACCACGTCGGCAGAGCCGATCAGGTCCAGGGCGCGCGCCTTGTCGGCCGGATCCTTCAGGTCCAGCGTCACAGAGCGCTTGTTGCGGTTGAGCGAGGCGAAGTTCTCGCTGAAGCCCGCGTTGAGGGGCGGCCAGGCCCGCATCGAGTCGCCGCCCTCCGGATTCTCGACCTTGATGACGTCGGCTCCCATGTCGGCGAGCAGCATGGCGCAGAATGGCCCGGCCGCGACACTGCAGAACTCGATCACGCGGATACCGGACAGCGGTCGCATGGGCCTACTCCTCGATCAGGCAAGCGCCGCCGGCGCGCGCGGGGGCGCTGAGCCTCGGGCATGCCGCGGCGCGGCAGGGGATGAGACGGTGATGGGGTTGTAGCCGAGGGCCCGCGACAGGCTGCGCGCCGCGTCGACGACCACGTCGCTGAAGCGGCGGAGCGCCGTGGGATTCAGGCGATCGGCCGGCCCGGAGATACCGATCGCCGCGACGGGACGGCCCATGGCATCGTGGACGATCGCGGCGAGCCCGCACACGCCCTCCCGCCACTCCCCGCGATTGATCGCGAAACCCTGAATCCGGACCTGCTCGAGTTCCCGCCGCAGGAGGTCGAGGGTCGCGATCGTGCGCGGCGTGTGGACCTGGAGCGTCTCCGGCAGGTGGGCCAGCGCCTCCTCCTGATAAGCGAGCAGCGCCTTGCCGGACGCCACGCAATAGGCCGGAGCGCGGCCACCGATCGACGAATAGGCGCGAACCGGCTGGGGGCTCTCGATCTTGTGCAGGTAGATGACGTCCGCCCGGTCGAGCAGCGACAGGTGGATGGTCTCCTGGGTTTGATCGGCCAGGGTCCGCATGAAGGGCTCGGCGACCTGCCGGACGTCGATCCGCGCCACAACGGGACTGGCGAGCTCGAAGAGCTTCAAGGTGCAGGCGTAGGTGCCACCCGTCTGGGCGCGCACGTAGCCGGCGGCCACCAGTGTCTGGAGCGTGCGATGCACATTGCTCTTCGTGAGGTTGAGCGCGCGTGCCAGTTCGCTGACGCCCCGGGGCGTCTCGCTGCCGGCCAAGTGCTCGAGAAGCATCAATCCCTTGAGGAGGGTGCTGTCCATCGTTCCAACATTCGAAACGCCGTTCTGGTAAAAGCTAGCGTTGCCCGTGGCGCCTCGTCAAGTGCAGTCCTCTGAACGAGTTGCAACAACAATGGCGGTTTCTCGAATACCGGCCGCGCGGTCGCGAATTCTGCAGGTTCTCCATTGACTGCAGGCCAGGGCGTTCATAGCCTATCAATTCCTGATACGTCGTTCCAAATAATAGAACAACTTGCGTCGTTCTCAGGCCGGCACAGCCTTCCGAAGAGGAGGCCGATTCATTGACGGGAGAGAAACCATGGACGCTTCGGTGCAGCGACCGCCCTCGAAGAAGGACGTCTTCCGCGTCGTGAGCGGAAACTTCCTCGAAATGTTCGATTTTATGGTCTACGGCTTCTACGCCGCTGCGGTGGCAAAGGCCGTCTTTCCCAACGACAACGAGTACGTCTCGTTGATGCTGTCGTTGGCCACCTTCGGGATCGGCTTCCTGATGCGTCCGCTCGGCGCCATCGTGCTTGGCGCCTATATCGACCGCCACGGCCGACGAGCCGGGTTGGTCATGAGCCTCGCCATCATGTCGGTGGGCGTCGCGCTCATCACGTTCACGCCGACCTACGCATCGATTGGCATCGCCGCTCCCATTCTCGTCCTGATCGGCCGACTGCTGCAGGGGTTCTCCGCCGGCGCCGAATCCGGCGGCGTCTCGGTCTATCTGTCGGAGATCGCGACGCCGGGGAATCGCGGCTTCTACGTGAGCTGGCAATCGGCGAGCCAGCAGGTCGCCGTGGTCTTCGCCGCCGTTATCGGCGTGACCCTGCGCGGCTTCCTGACGGAGGAGCAGATGCTCGCCTGGGGATGGCGCATTCCGTTCCTGATCGGCTGCCTGATCATCCCCGTCCTGTTCTGGATCCGGCGCTCGATGCAGGAGAGCGAGGATTTTGCGCAGCGGGCGAAGCATCGCCGCGTAACCCTCGGCGAGATCTACCGGTCACTTCTCCAGAACTGGGCGATCGTGCTCAAGGCGGTGCTGCTCGTCACACTGACGAGCGTCTTCTTCTACATGATCACGGCCTATACCCCGACCTACGCGCGTCAGGTTCTTGGCCTAAGTGCGCATGACAGCTTCGTGGTCACCGTCTGCGTCGGCGTGGCGAACTTCGTCTGGGTGCCCGTTATGGGGGCGGTGTCGGACCGGGTCGGGCGGCTTCCGGTGCTCCTGACCTTCTCGGTGTTGATCGGTCTCACGGCTTACCCGGTCATGGCGTGGCTCGTGACAGACCCGTCCTTCGGCCGCTTGCTGGCCGCCCTCATGTGGATGTCGTTCCTGTATGGCGGCTACCAGGGGGTGATGGTCGTCACGCTGACCGAGATCATGCCGGCCGAGGTTCGCGCCACAGGCTTCTCCCTGGCCTACAGTCTCGCACAGGCAATTTTCGGCGGCTTCACCCCGGCGATCTGTACCTATCTGATCCACGCAACGGGGAATCGAGCCATGCCAGGCCTCTGGCTCGCTTGTGCGGCCCTGTTCTCGATCGTGGGCGCTCTGACCCTCTACCGCAACGTGCACATCTCCCGACGTGGGACGACGGCTGTCACGCCGGCCTGAGCGCGGACCGGCACAAGCGCGTTGGCCGACTCGTTCAATGGCCGCCTGCGCGACGAGTGCCTGAACGCGAACTGGTTCTCGTCGTCGGCCGCCGCGAGGAGCGAGATCGATGCGTGGCGGCCGCAGGCCAGCCCGGCTGGACCACAGCCTCCGTCTCTGGGCGCCTCAAGGCGTTTCAGCTCTTCCGACGACGGACACGCGGCGCGGCCCCGTCATCGGCGTCGTCGACCCGCAGGCGGCGATCAAACGCGACATCGCCGGCCACAACCGACACGCCGAGCCCGTCATCTGGACCCGGCCGGCCACCGATATCCTCGCAGCCGTCAGCCTGGCCTACTGGTACCCTTTCGGGAACGGATCGGGCTTGATCAGTTCGGGGCTGGTGTAGACGATCTCGAACTGGCCGTCGGGCTTGGCCCGGCCGACCCGGGTCTTCGACCAGAGATGGTGGTTCTCGTCGATCCTCACGTAACCTTCCGGCGCCCCCTTGAATTCCAGGCCGGGCGAGGCCGCCACGACCTTGTCGACGTCGAAGGTGCCGGCCTTCTCGCAGGCCATCTTCCACAGGAACGGGCCGAGATAGGCCGCCTGCGTCACGTCGCCGATGACCGTCTTCTCGCCCCACATCTTCTTGAACGCGGCCACGAACGCCTTATTGTTCTCGTTCTGGATCGACTCGAAGTACTTCATGCACGAGTAGGCCCCGGCGATGTTCTCGCCGCCGATGCCGTCAACCTCGTCCTCGGTCACCGACAGCGTCATCAGCACCTGCTTCGACAGGTCGATGCCCGCCGCCTTCAGCTGCTTGTAGAACGCCACGTTCGAGCCGCCCACGATCGTGGCGAAGATCACCTTCGGCTTGGTGAGCTTGATCTTGTTGATGACCGAGTTGAACTGCGTGTGGCCGAGGGGGAAGTACTCCTCGCCGACGACCTTGCCCTTGAGCACGGTCTCGATGTGCCGGCGGGCGATCTTGTTAGAGGTGCGCGGCCAGATGTAGTCCGAGCCGATGAAGTAGAAGCTGTCGCCGCCCTTCTCCTTGTGGACCCAGTCGAGGCCGGCGAGGATCTGCTGCGTGGCCTCCTGGCCGGTGTAGAAGACGTTCTTCGACTGCTCCAGGCCCTCGTAGAAGGTCGGATAGTACAGCAGGCCGTTGTACTGCTCGAAGACCGGCAGCACCGCCTTGCGCGAGGCCGAGGTGAAGCAGCCGAACACGGCGGCGCAGTGGTCGTTGACGAGGAGCTTCTTGGCCTTCTCGGCGAAGGTCGGCCAGTCGGAGGCGCCGTCCTCCTGGATGATCTTGATCTTGCGGCCGAGCACGCCGCCGGCGTCGTTGATCTGCTGGATCGCCAGCTTCTCGCCCTGGCTCGGCCCGGTCTCCGAGATCGCCATGGTGCCGGTGATCGAGTGCAGGATGCCGACCGTCACCTCGCTGTCGGTCACCGCCAGAGCGCCGGCCTCGGCGGCCGCCGCGACGCGCGGCAGCGATGCCGCGAGCGGGGCCGCCGCCAGCCCGAGCAGCAGGCGCCGGCGGAGGGTGAAGTGCGCGGGATCGTCTGTCGCCATGGGGGGCAAATCCTTCAGATCGTTCGATAAGGTGGGCCGCCCCGTCCGCACCGGATCAGCCGTCGCGCACGGATCGTCTCCTTCGGCATATTTCTTCAAAAGAAAATAAATTTCGCAAGATGAAAACATCGGCAGCCTGCCCATATCGGCGGCGGCGATCCCGGGCGCCGGCTTCCTATTTGCGGCGGCGCGCCGGGGCGAGCCCGGTCAGCGCCGCGAAGGCGCGATCAGCGGCCGCCTCCAGCCCCGCCGCCAGGGTGCCGCCGTCGGGCGCGAGGAGCCGGAGGCCGAGCCCGGCCGCGTTCGGCAGCGGGCTGAGCCCGGCCCGGCAGCCGGTGCGGTCGGCCGCGGCCTGGACGTCCCCGGGATCCGGCAGGCACGGGGCCGGACCGAGGATGACGAGGGCGCCGTAGGCCCGCCACGGGCCGAGCGGCGAGGCCGGATCGCGGAACTCGGCGCCGGCGATGCGCGCCCGCTCGCGGACCAGGACGGCCCCCGCCGCCGTCTCGATGCCGAGGGCGAGCTCGACGTGCTCGAACGGCCTGCCGCGGCCCTCCGGGTCGTGACACGCAATGCTCTCGGAGACGACGGCACGGGCCCCGGGCTCGAGCGTGACCCGGGTCGAGGCCGAGAGGGCGGCGCCGGGGAACAGGATCAGGGGATCGGGCACGCAGTGGAGGAAGGCATCGGCGCCGACGCGGATCCGCGTGTCCTGGCGGGCCGGCTGGTCGGCGCTGCGATGGACGACCGTGGCGGCCTGGGTGGTGACGTGCGCCGCCGAGCCCGGACCCATCGCGATGTCGAGGCCGAGACGGTCGCCGCGGTAGAGGCCGCCGGAGGCCGATTGCAGGTACAGCGTGATCAGCTCCGGCCGCTGCGGATACAGGCGGAACGGCTTCGTGATGTGGAACGGGTACGGCACGTGCTGGTCGGCGAGCACGCTGGTCCCGCCGCCGCGCACGAAGCCGAGGCGGGCCGTCGCGCGGCGGCCGGTCTGGACGTCGTCGGGCACGGCTAGGGCGCGAACAGGACGGCCCGGCCGATGGCATCCGCCACCGCGTCGATGCCGAGGCCCGCGCGCGCGTTCGTGGCGAGGACCGGCCTGCCGCTCCGGACCCGCGCGGCCTCCGCGAGCATCCCGTCGAGGTCGACGCCGACATGCGGCGCGAGGTCGACCTTGTTGATCACGAGGAGGTCGCAGCGCAGCACGCCCGGGCCGCGCTTGCGCGGGATGTCGTCGCCGCCGGCCACGTCGATCACGAAGATCCACCAGTCCACGAGGTCGAGGGAGAAGGTCGAGGCGAGGTTGTCGCCGCCGGATTCGAAGACGAGCAGCTGCAGGCCCGGGAAGCGCGCCTCCAGCGCGTCGCCCGCGGCGATGTTGAGGGTCGGGTCCTCCCGGATCACCGTGTGCGGGCAGGCCCCGGCCTCCACCGCCTCGACGCGGCTCGGATCGATCAGCCCGGAGCGGCGCAGCCGCTCGGCATCCTCCTTGGTGACGAGATCGTTCGTGATCACCGCGAGATCGACGCCCCGCGCCCGCAGCACGGGGATCAGCCGCTCGATCAGCGCGGTCTTGCCGGATCCGACCGGGCCGCCGATCCCGATCCGGGCGGCGTTCGCGGGAGTCACGTCGGTCATGGGGAGCGGGGCCGTGAGAGGGGTGGCGGGGTTCGGCGCCGCTCAGCGCAGCATGTAGCGCTGGGCGAGCGGCAGAGTCCGGGCCGGCTCGCAGGTGGCGAGCACGCCGTCGACGAAGACGTCGAAGGTCTGCGGGTCGACGCGGATCTCCGGGCAGGCGTCGTTCCAGAGCATGTCGGCCTTCGTCAGCGTGCGGGTCCCGCGGGCGGGCAGGAGCGCCTTGCGCAGGCCGAGCCGGCCGCCGAGATCGGCCTCGATCGCCAGGGGGTGGACGAAGCAGGCCGAGAGCGCCTGCTTGGCGCGCCCGAAGGCGCCCCATTGCGGGCGCATCAGCACCGGCTCGCAGGTCATCAGCGAGGCGGCGGAATCGCCCATCGCGCCCCAGGCGATGAAGCCGCCCTTGATCACGAGCTCCGGCTTGATCCCGAAGAAGGCCGGCCGCCAGACCACGATGTCGGCCATCTTGCCGGGCTCCAGCGAGCCGACATGCTCATGGATGCCGAAGGTGCGCGCCGCGTTGATCGTGTACTTGGCGATGTAGCGCCTGATCCGGGCATTGTCGCCGAAGCCCGGCCTCTCCTCGGGGAGCGGGCCGCGCTGGTCCTTCATCTTCGAGGCGAGCTGCCACGTCCGGCAGACGACCTCGTGGATCCGGCCCATGCCCTGGCTGTCGGAGCCGAGCATCGCGATCGCCCCGATGTCGTGGAGCACGTCCTCGGCGGCGATGGTCTGGGCGCGGATGCGGCTCTCCGCGAAGGCCACGTCCTCCGGCAGGGCCGGGTTGAGGTGGTGGCACACCATCGTCATGTCGAGGTGCTCGTCGAAGGTGTTGACCGTGTAGGGGTTGGTCGGGTTCGTCGACGAGGGCAGGCAGTGCGGCAGCCCGGCGACCCGGATGATGTCCGGCGCGTGGCCGCCCCCGGCCCCCTCGGTGTGGTACATGTGGATGGTGCGGCCGCCGATCGCCGCCAGCGTGTCCTCCACGAAGCCCGACTCGTTCAGCGTGTCGGTGTGGAGCTGGACCTGGAAGTCGTACGCGTCGGCGAAGCCCAGGCAGGCGTCGATCGCGGCCGGCATCGCGCCCCAGTCCTCGTGGATCTTGAGGCCGAGGACGCCGGTCTCCAGCTGCTCCTTCAGGGCGGCCGGCCGGTGGGTGTTGCCGCGCCCGAGGAAGCCGAAATTGACCGGCCAAGCCTCGGCGGCCTGGAGCATGCGGCCGGTGTTGAACGGGCCGCCGGAATCGATGCCGACGGTGATCGGCCCGAGCGAGCCGCCGAGCAGGGTCGTGACGCCGGAGGCGATCGCGTGGTCCGGCAGGCCGGCGGAATCGAAGTGCACGTGCACGTCGATGGCCCCGGGCGTCGCGATCAGGCCCTCGCAGTCGCGCACCGTCGTCCCGGCCGACACGATCAGGCGCGGGTCGACGCCGTCCATGATCGCCGGGTTGCCGGCCTTGCCGAGCGCCACGATCCGCCCGTCCTTGATGCCGAGATCGCCCTTCTGGATGCCGAGGACGGGGTCGATCACCACGACGTTGCAGAGGAGGAAGTCGAGCGCGCCCTGCGCGGCGGTCACCCCGGGCGCCATCCCGATCCCGTCGCGCAGGGTCTTGCCGCCGCCGTGCAGGCACTCGTCCCCATAGACGGCGTGGTCGTGCTCGACGACCGCCACCAGGGAGGTGTCGGCGAGCCGCACCCCGTCCCCGGTGGTCGGCCCGTAGAGGGCGGCGTAGTCGCGGCGCGGGATCGTCACCATGGCAATCTCCCTAGGCGCCCTTGAAGCCGCGGGCCTTGGCGCGGGCGAGGGCCGCCGCCCGCGCCGCGTCGTCGGGCAGGGTCCCCTGCGTCAGGTCGTTGAGCCCGGTCAGCTCCCGGGCGCCGCCGAAGCCGACCAGCGTCACGGTCTTGCGCTGGCCCGGCTCGAAGCGGATCGCCGTCCCGGCCGGGATGTCGAGGCGGTGTCCCAGGGCCGCCGCCCGGTCGAAGTCGAGCGCCCGGTTCACCTCGAAGAAGTGGTAGTGCGAGCCGATCTGGACCGGGCGGTCGCCGGTGTTGACGACGTCGAGGGTGACCCGCGGGCGGCCCGCGGCGAGCTCGATCGCGCCGTCGGCCGGCAGGATCGCGCCGGGCTCCAGGGTGTCGGCGGGGGCGCCCGCCCGGGCGCGGACCGGCTCGTGGACCGTGACGAGCTTGGTGCCGTCCGGGAAGACGCCCTCGACCTGCAGGATCGGCAGCATGGCGGCGATGCCCGGCATCACGTCCTCGGTCGACAGGATCGTGGAGCCCCAGCCGATGAGGTCGGCGACGCTGCGCCCGTCGCGCGCGCCCTCCAGGATCTCGTCGGTGATGAGCGCCACCGCCTCGGGGTAGTTGAGCCTGAGGCCGCGGGCCCGGCGCTTGCGGGCGAGCTCGGCCGCGGTGAAGATCGTGAGCCGTTCCAGCTCGGTGGGCGTGAGCAGCATCACCCGCTCCCTAGTTGGCGAACAGGCGCAGGTCGGCGCGCGCGTGCCGCATCGCGGCGACCTCGATCAGCGGCGTGAAGCCCGTGAGGACGATCGCGCCGTCGGGGTCCTCGGTCACGGGCCGCTCGGCGATCTCCGCAACGAGCGGCAGCACCGTCTGGAGGGCCTGCTGGCCCTGGATGGCGCCCACCTGACCGAGCCGGACCGTGGCCGAGACCAGGCCGGAGACGAGCTGGTAGCTGGCGACGGCCGCCGCCTCCGCTTCCGACAGGCCCAGCCCCCGCCACAGGGCGCCCTGCACGGTGGCGAGGTGCCCCAGCATGAGCCCGGACCGGATCGCGGCGCGGATGTCCCCGGCACCGGGCGTCGCGAGCCGCGCGTGGGTGGTCAGCAGGGAGGCGCCGTTGCGCCGGCTGCCGGTGCGCATCGCCTCGACGAGGGTGGCCGCCTCCACGGCGGCGTCGATGCGGCCGAGCCGGGCCGGATCGGGGCCGGCGCGGTGGGCGAGGATCAGGGCGACGCGGTCGCTCTCCGCCCACCGGAAGCGCACGAGGGCCGTGAGCGTCCACGTCAGGCTCCCCGTGTCGAAGGCCGGGTCGCCCGCGACGAGCCCCTCGATCCCGTTGGAGAAGGCGAAGCTCCCGCTCGGGAAGGCGGCGTCGGCCTGCTGGAGGGACAGGAGCCGGCTCAGCACGGCGCCGCCTCGTCGAGGATGGTGTGGGTCACCTGCCGGTCGGTGACGAGGGCGCCGAGGCGGACGAGGTACGCGTCGGCCGGTCCGTCCATCGCCACCAGGAGGGCGCCGTCGGCGAAGCGGACCCGCCAGTGGAGGTTGCCGGCGTGGTAGCCGAGCTCGAGGGCGGCGGCCTGGCTGTCCGGGACGAGGCGGAGCCAGCGCTCGGAGCCGACCCGGGCGACGAGGGCGCGGTCCGCGTCCAGCGCCAGCACGGCCCCGTCGAAGAGCGGCTCGTCCCGCGGCAGGGCGAGGGCGATCTCCTCGCCGGACTGGGTGGTCGCGCGGATCCGCCGCCGAGCGACGTCGGTGCTCGACACGACGAGCACGTCCACCGCGCCGCGATGCGCGAGGTGGTGCAGGCGATGCGCCATCTCGGCGTCCTGCCGGCTGCCCAGGATACGATGGATCACACGCATGTCGGTCCGCGTCCCGCTCCCCGTGGCCAGGATCGATCTGGGCCTTGCAAGAGCCGGTCCGCCGCTCGGCACGTCACCGGCAGCACCGGCTCAGACATCGAGCGTGGTCTCGCGCTCCCAGGCGGTGAAATGGGCGCAGTAGCTGTCCCACTCATTCTGCTTCAACTTGAGGTAGGCGACGGAGAACGCGCCGCCCAGATTGTCCCGCAGGGCCTCGTCGGCCTCGAAGGCGCGCAGGGCGTCCAGCAGGTTGAGCGGCAGGCGCGGCGCGCCGGTGACGGCGTGGCCGTCGCGGTACATGTCGACGTCGCTGTGCGGCCCGGGATCGGCCGCCGACGCCAGGCCGTCCAGGCCCGCCGCCAGGATCGCCGCCTGGAGCAGGTACGGATTGGCCGCCCCGTCGGGCAGGCGCAGCTCGAACCGGCCCGGCCCGGGCACGCGCACCATGTGGGTTCGGTTGTTGCCGGTCCAGGTCACGGCGTTCGGCGCCCAGGTCGCGCCCGAGATCGTGCGGGGCGCGTTGATGCGCTTGTAGGAATTGACCGTCGGGTTGGTGATCGCGGCGAGCGCGGGCGCGTGCCGCATGATCCCGCCGAGGAAGTGCCGGCCCCGGGTCGAGAGGCCGAACGGCATCTCGGGATCCGCGAAGGCGTTCACGGTGCCGGCATTGTTCCACACCGAGACGTGGCAGTGGCAGCCGTTGCCGGTCAGCCCCGGGAACGGCTTCGGCATGAAGGTCGCCCGCAGGCCGTGCCGCTCGGCGACCGAGCGGACCATGAACTTGAAGAAGGCGTGCTTGTCGGCGGTGGCCAGCGCGTCGTCGTACTCCCAGTTCATCTCGAACTGGCCGTTCGCGTCCTCGTGGTCGTTCTGGTAGGGCTTCCAGCCCAGAGCCAGCATGTGGTCGCAGATCTCGGCGATCACGTCGTAGCGGCGCATCAGCGCCTGCTGGTCGTAGCAGGATTTCTCCGCCCGATCGTGGTGATCCGAGATCGCCGATCCGTCCGGGCTCAGCAGGAAGAACTCGGCCTCGACGCCGGTCTTGACCCGCAGGCCCTCGTCGGCGGCCCGCGCCACGAGCTGCTTCAGCACCACCCGGGGCGCTTGGTCGACGGGCGCGTCCGCCATGGTGCAGTCGGCCGCCACCCAGGCGACGTCCGGCTTCCAGGGCAGCCGGATCACCGAGGCGGCATCCGGCATCGCGAACAGGTCGGGATGGGCCGGTGTCAGGTCGAGCCAGGTGGCGAAGCCCGCGAAGCCCGCGCCGTCGCGCTGCATGGCGCCGATCGCCTGCGCGGGCACCAGCTTGGCGCGCTGGCAGCCGAACAGGTCCGTGTAGGAGATCATGAAGTACTTCACGCCGTGCTCGGCGGCGTAGGCGGAAAGGTCGGTCGTCACGGCAGCCCCCTGAGCGCGGATCGGGTGGGGGCCGGCCGCGCCCCGTTCCGGCGCGACCGGCGGGGTTGAAGGGCCCTAGAAGCCCGCTTTGCCCGGGTACCAGTCGGTCCCGGCCAGCGGCACGCGGGCCATGGCGGCGGCCTCGAGCGTCAGCGCCACGAGGTCCTCGGGCTCCAGATTGTGCAGGTGGTTGTGGCCGCAGGCGCGGGCGATCGTCTGCGCCTCCAGGGTCATCACCTTCAGGTAGTTGGCGAGCTTCCGGCCGGCGCGGACCGGGTCGAGGCGGGCCGCCAGCTCGGGGTCCTGCGTGGTGATGCCCGCCGGGTCGCGGCCCTCGTGCCAGTCGTCGTAGGCACCCGCGGTCGAGCCGAGCTCGCGGTACTCCTCCTCGTAGGCCGGGTCGTTGTCGCCGATGGCGACGAGCGCCGCGGTGCCGATCGAGACCGCGTCCGCCCCGAGCGCGATGGCCTTGGCGACGTCCGCGCCCGAGCGGATGCCGCCCGAGATCACGAGCTGCACGCTCCGGTGCAGGCCGAGATCCTGCAGCGCCTGCACGGCGGGGCGGATGCAGGCGAGCGTCGGCTGGCCGACATGCTCGATGAACACGTCCTGAGTCGCCGCCGTGCCGCCCTGCATGCCGTCGAGGACGACGACGTCGGCCCCGGCCTTCGCGGCCAGTGCGGTGTCGTAATAGGGCCGGGCGCCGCCGACCTTCACGTAGATCGGCTTCTCCCAGTCGGTTATCTCGCGCAGTTCGCCGATCTTGATCTCGAGATCGTCCGGGCCGGTCCAGTCCGGATGCCGGCAGGCGGAGCGCTGGTCGATGCCCTTGGGCAGGTCGCGCATGGCGGCGACTCGGTCGGAGATCTTCTGGCCGAGCAGCATGCCGCCGCCGCCGGGCTTGGCGCCCTGGCCGACCACCACCTCGATGGCGTCGGCGCGCCGGAGGTCGCGCGGGTTCATGCCGTAGCGGGAGGGCAGGTACTGGTAGACGAGGATGTCGGAATGGCCGCGCTCCTCGTCGGTCATGCCGCCGTCCCCCGTGGTGGTGGAGGTGCCGGCCAGCGTAGCGCCGCGGCCGAGGGCCTCCTTGGCGTTGGCGGACAGGGATCCGAAGCTCATGCCGGCGATGGTGATCGGGATCTTCAACGCGATCGGTTTCTTGGCAAATCGCGTGCCGAGGGTGACGCCGGTCCCGCAGGCCTCCCGGTAGCCCTCCAGGGGATAGCGGGACATCGAGGCGCCGAGGAACAGCAGGTCGTCGAGATGCGGGAGCTTGCGCTTCGTGCCGCCGCCGCGGATGTCGTAGATGCCGGTGGCCGCGGCCCGGCGGATCTCCGCCAGGGTGTGGTCGTCGAAGGTCGCCGACTTGCGCGGCGGCATCGGCGGGTTCTGGTAGGTCATGCCCGGTCTCCCGCTTGAGCCGCTCCCGATCGGGAGCGGCTTTAAGTCCTTGATTCGACGCGCTCGCTTGCGCCGAACCGGTATCCACTCCGGCGGCGCGCTCTCAGTAGGCGTCGGCGTTGTCGATGTTGAAGCTGTAGAGTTTGCGGGCCGAGCCGTAGCGCCGGAACTCTTCCGGCCGGACGTCCGCGACCCCGGCGCGGTCCAGCAGGGCCGCGAGGTGCGCGCGGTGCTCGGGGCGCATCGGCTTCTCGACGCAGTCGGCCCCGAGGCTCTTCACGCTGCCGCGGACGAACAGCTTCGCCTCGTAGAGCGAGTCGCCCAGCGCCTCGCCGGCATCGCCCAGGACCACGAGGGATCCGGACTGGCCCATGAAGGCCGACATGTGCCCGATCGAGCCGTGCACGACGATGTCGATGCCCTTCATGGAGATGCCGCAGCGCGAGGCCGCGTTGCCCTTGATGACGAGGAGGCCGCCGCGCCCGGTGGCGCCGGCATATTGCGAGGCGTCGCCCTCGATCACGACGGTGCCGGACATCATGTTCTCGGCGACGCCGGGACCCGCCGAGCCCTGCACCGTGACGGTGCCGCCGTCGTTCATGCTGGCGCAGTAGTAGCCGACCGGGCCGCGCACCGTGACGGTGACGGGCCCGTCGATCCCGACCGCCACCGCGTGCTGGCCCCGCGGGTTCAGCACCTCGAATTCGGTGTCGTTGGCGCTCGGAGCGACGCCGTGGAGGGCTTGGTTCAGGGCGCGCAGGGGCGTCGCCGCCAGATCGAAGACGGGCATGGGCGAGATCCGTGGACGAGATCCGTGACGAGAAGGCTGCGGGGGCGGCTCAGGCGGCCCGCCGCTGATCCCAGAAGTAGACGGTCGCCGGCTCGGGCTCCCAGACGCGGGCGGATTCGATCCCCGGCAGCCCGACGAGCGCCCGGTATTCCGAGCCGAAGGCGACGTAGCGCTCGGTCTCCGCCATGATCGCGGGCTTGCAGGCGATCGGGTCGCGCAGCACCCCGAAGCCGGACTTGGTGCCGACCACGAAGGTGAAGAACCCGTCGAGATCCGTGAGCGCCCCCGCGAGCGCCGCGCCGAGGTCCCGGCCCCGCGCCATCGCGGTGGTGAGATAGGCCGCCGCGACCTCGGAATCGTTCTCCGTCTCGAAGGCCATACCGTCGCGGGCGAGGCTCCGGCGCAGGTTGTTGTGGTTCGACAGCGAGCCGTTATGGACGAGGCACTGGTCGGCGCCCGTCGAGAACGGGTGCGCGCCCATGGTGGTCACGGCCGATTCCGTCGCCATCCGGGTGTGGCCGATCCCGTGGGTGCCCGACATCCCGGCGATGCCGAAGCGCGCCACCACCTCCCGCGGCAGGCCGACCTCCTTGTAGATCTCCACGCTCTCGCCCGCGCCCATCACGCGCAGATCGGGCGCGAGGCCCTTCAGGGCGCCGCGCGTCGCGGCGAGGCGGTCGGACGCCACGGTGATGACCGCGTGCGAGCTCGTCACCGCCACCCGCGCCGAGCCGCCGGAGGCCTCCGCGAGGCGCTGCTCCAGGGCGGGGAAATCCGCCTCCGGGCGTGCCGACTGCACGGTGATCTTCGACAGGCCGGGGGCCGGCGGCCGGTAGATCGCGAGGCCGGCCGAGTCCGGCCCCCGATCCGTCATGGTGACGAGCATGTCGGCGAGCAGCGCGCCGAGCTGCGGCTCCAGGGCGGGGTCCTTCAGGAACAATCCGACGATGCCGCACATGGCACCACCTCCGTCGCGGGTTCGCCCGGAGCATAGGCGGCCTGCGCGGCGGAAATCAACCCTCAAGAAATAAGATTTCTTCCAGAGAACAACGCGGCCCGTCAGCCGGTGCGGCCCGACTGTGGATACGCGATCACCGAGAGGTAGCGGGCCGGCAGCACGAGCAGCTCCGCCGGCCCGTGCGGGGCATCGGCGTCGAAGAACAGGCTGTCGCCGGGCTGCATGTGGAAGTGCCGGTCCCCGTGCCGGTACAGCACTTCGCCCTCCAGCATGTAGAGGAACTCCAGGCCGGGGTGCTGGAAGGTCGGGAACACGTCCGAATCGGTCGTGAGCGTGATCAGATACGGCTCGACCGTCACGCCGCTGGTGTTCTCGTGGATGTGCCCGAGCAGGTTGTACTGGTGCCCGGCCCGCGTGCCGCGCCGCTCCAGCTCGATCCCCTCCCCGGCCTTGACGAAGACCGCGTTGCGGACCTCCTCGTAGCCGCGGAAGAAGCCGGTGATCGGCATGCCGAGCGCCTGGGCGAGCAGCTGCAGCGTCGTCAGGGACGGCGAGATGTTGCCGTTCTCGATCTTCGACAGCATGCCGGGCGACAGGCCGGTCGTCGCGGCGAGGTCCGCCGAGGTGATGCCGAGCCGCTTCCGGCGCTCGCGCACCGCGTGGCCGATCGCGCGCTCGAGGTTGTTCTCGCGCGGCTCGCGGACGGCGTGCGGATCCTGCAGCAGGACCGGCTCCCGCTCCCGCCGCGGGGCCTCCCCTGCCGTCCGGTTCGAAGCGCCTGACGGCATGGCGGATCTCCCTCCTCGGCGATCGTGGGCTCCGGCCAAGCGGGTCCTCCGCCGCCGTGCCGTGGCCCCGGACGCCTGTCAACGTCGCGATCCGCGACCCGTCGAAGAATCGCGGTTGAGGACGGATCGGCGCGCGGCGCAGACGGCCGGAGCGCGGGCGCTCGACCGCGCCGGGGGCGGCGTGGCATCGTCCCGGCCGGCGGTGCGCCGCGCTCCGTGCGTGATCTCACGCCGCCGGATCCGAACCCGTCGCAGGGTTGGCCGGCGGGGCGAGCCGGTCGCCCCGCCGGCGCGAATCGAGGGTGGGCATGGCCGGGACAGGACCGAGCAGGCGCGGGATCCTCGCGGGCGGCGGCGCCGCGGCGGCCGCCGCGCTGCTGCCGCGGGCGGCCCGGGCCGCGCCGCGGATCATCCTCAACGACGCGAGCGGCCTCAACCCGACCCCGGTGACGCGCCACGCCGTGCTCCCGACGGGGTCGACCGACGCCCTGATCGAGGCCGTGCGCGCCGAGATCCGGGATGCCGCCGCCGCCGGCCGGCCTGTCGCCGTCGGCGTCGCCCGGCATTCCATGGGCGCCCAGAGCCTCGCCCGCGACGGGACGGCCGTGACCCTGGAGGGCGGCCCGATCGAGCCCGACACAGCCGCCGGCCTCTACCGGGTCGGGGCCGGCGCGCGCTGGTCGCAGGTCATCCGGCAGCTCGACCGGATCGGCTACTCGCCGACGGTCATGCAGTCGAACAGCGATTTCGGGGTCGGCTCGACCTTCTGCGTCAACGCTCACGGCTGGCCCGCGCCGCACGGCCCGTTCGGCTCCACCGTCCGCGCCGTCCGCCTCGTCCTGGCCGACGGCAGCCTCGTGACCTGCTCCCGCGAGGAGAACGCCGAGCTGTTCGGGCTGGCGATGGGCGGCTACGGCCTGTTCGGCATCGTGGTCGACCTCGTGGTCGAGATGGTGCCGAACCGCCTCCTCACGCCGACCTTCGCGGTGATGCCGGCCGCGGATTTCGCGCCGGCCTTCGCGGCGGCGGTGGCGCGCGACGCGCGCCTGCGCATGGCCTACGGCCGGCTCTCAGTCGCGCAGGCCGGCTTCTTCGACGAGGCGATCCTCGTCACCTACGCGGAGGCCGAGCACCCGCCGCAGGTCCTGCCCGCGGCGGCCGCCCAGGGGGCGTTCTCGGCGGTCTCGCGGGAGATCTACCGCGCCCAGGTCGGCAGCGAGTTCGGCAAGCGCGCCCGCTGGATCGCCGAGACCCGGCTCAACCCGACGCTCGATCCCGGCCTCGCCACCCGCAACAGCCTGATGAACGAGCCGGTGGCCAACCTCGCCTCGCGCGACCGCAGCCGCACCGACATCCTGCACGAGTACTTCGTCCCGCCCGAGCGCTTCGACGCGTTCCTCGCCGCCTGCCGCGAGACCATCCCGCGCTCGGGCTGCGACTGCCTCAACGTCACCCTGCGCTACGTGGCGGCGGACCCGGACTCGGCGCTGGCCTACGCGCCGGGCCCGCGCATCGGCGCGGTGATGTCGTTCTCGCAGGGCCTCACCCCCGGCGACGAGGCCGCGATGATGCGCATGACCGAGGCCCTGATCGAGCGCGTCGTGGCGATCGGCGGGGCCTATTACCTGCCCTACCGCCTGCACGCCCGGCGCGACCAGATGGCCCGGGCCTATCCGAAGCTCGACGCCTTCGTGGCGGCCAAGCGCCGCTACGATCCGGGGCTGCTGTTCCGGAACGCCCTGTGGTCGACCTACATGGCCTGACCGCGCCCCGGCACGGATCCGCCTCGCGCGGGCCGCGCGTGCCGACTCAGGAGACGCCCATGAGACCCACGCCCCCGCAGGTGGCCGCCCTCGCCTTCGCGGCCATCCTGCTGTTCGCCGCCGCCACCGACTACGTCCCGGCCTTCCGGGACGCGGAGGGCCGCGTCTTCGGCCTGTTCCGGCTCGACGTCTACAAGGACGCGCTCCACCTCGCCTCCGGCCTGTGGGCGCTCGCCGCCGGCCTGTGGTCGCGCTCCGCCGCCGTGACCTTCCTGCGGGCCTTCGGGGCGATCTACCTCCTCGACGGCGTCGTCGGCGTGCTCACCGGGTCGAGCTTCCTCGACCTGTCGCTGTTCCTGAAGGGCTTCCAGGACAGCCCGCTCCTGTCCAACGGCCCGCACCTGAGCCTCGGCCTCGCCGGCGTCGTGCTCGGCTGGTGGCCGTGGCGCGCCCGGACCGCGGCCGGGGTCGCCGCGTGAGCCCCCGGCCCCCCCGCCGCCGGCGACGGGTCGTCCGCTGGGCGGTCGCCGGCCTCGCCGTTCTGGCCCTCGCCTGCGCCCTGCCCGTCGCGGCGATCGAGGGGGGCTGCACGGTCAGGCCCGATCCCGCCGGGCCGGGGCGTTCGGCGGGCGGCTCGCGCTTCGGGATCGCCCCCGAGGGCTACAAGCGCGCGGCCGGCGACAGCTACCTCACCTTCCCCGAATGGGACATCGTCCACGCCTACGCGGACCTCGCCGGGGTGACGCGTTCCGCCTCGGAATCGGCCTTCGACTACTGGGCGGCGACGACGGGCTTCTGGACGAGCCTGTGCGGGGCGACCCGGGCGGCCGGGCGCACCGGCGACGTCACCGCGGGCCAGAAAGTCACCAACTACGTGATCGGCCTGAGCTTCACGGCCGAGATGCTGATCCAGGGGGCCTACGAGCGCACCCTCGGGGCCCTGACCGCGCGGTGGCGGGGGCCCGAACCGACCGACGAGGACCGGTTCAACGCCCGGCTGCTCGGGGATTACGCCGCGTTCCTGCGCCAGACCCCCTGGTACCGCTACCCGTTCGACGCGGAGCTGTCCCGGCTCTGGCACGAGGTCCCGTTCACGCCGTCCCTGCGGGCTGTCGAGCGGCGCGGCGCGCTCACGCTGCAATACGGGGTGAAATGGGCCTACGCCCAGGGGATCGCGTGGCTCGCCGGGATGGACCCGGCCGGCCTGACGATCCGCAGCGTCGTGGCGGGGCTCGATGCCGGCGACGCGGCCGCCGACCCGCGCATCACCCTCCTCGGCCCCGTCCCGGCCGGCGACGGCGGCCCGGCCGCCCTGATGGAGACGCCGCGCTACCGGGCCTTCACGGAGATCGTCCGGGGCCTCGGCGCGCGGGGCCGGACCGTCCTGGAGATCGCCGGCAACCACCGGATCCTCACCACCGTCCTCCTGCCGCCGGGCCGGACGGTCACCCTCGCCGGGGCCGAGCCGCTGTTCGCGATGCCGATCCAGTCCGAGCCGGGCTGGCAGCGCGTCGGCTACGACACCGCGGTGGAGCAGCTCGTCGCGCAGATCCGCGCCGTGGAGGCCGCGGGGGGGCGGTTCGAGCATGCCTACGATTACTGATCGGCGCCCGCGGCGCGGCCTGCCGGTCGGCGCCGTCGCGGCGGCGCTCGCCGGGGGGCTCGGCGTGACCGCGCTGACCGCCCTCGCGGTCCAGCCGGAGACCGTGGTGGCGCTCGGGAACCCCGCCGCCCTGGCGGCCGCCGACGACGGGGCCCTGGTCTCGTCCGGCCGCGCGTACCTGGTGCTCCGGCCCGCCGCGCCGGGCGCGGTCCGGCGCCTCTACGCGGGCGGTGCCTGGCTGGTCCTGCCGGCGCCCGGGACCGGCTGCCTCGGCGTGCGCTGAGGACAGCGCCCGAGGGGCGGCCGGAGGGCCGGTGCTCAGTAGGGATCGGAGCGCTCGAGGATCTCCTGCCCCATCAGCACGCAGCTACCGGGCATCGGCGCGTAGATCAGCCGGATCCGATACGCGCCCTTGTAGATGCTGCCCTCCACCTCGATCACCTGGAAGCGTCGCGTCCCGACCAGGGACGCGACGGTGCCGACGGACCGGACGGACGCGGGATCGACCGTGGCCCGCGCGTCGCCGTCGCTGTGGAAGCGCAGCAGCTTGAGGGCCTGCCGCTCGGCGTCGGCCGCGCAGGGGGGAATGGGGGCCGCGACCGCGGCGGTCGCGGCCAGGCCCGTCACGGCGATCAGCGGCAGCGCCCGCAGGATCCGTCTCATCGGCACGCGACCCCGTATTCGTGGACCTCGGGCAATTCGCCGTCGCCCGTCGTGGTCACCGAGAGCGTGCCGGCGGCTCCGGGCCGGCGCAGGGCCCGGATCAGGCGCGGGGGCGTGCGGTCCCATCGTCACCGGCTGCTCGGGGCGCCCGCCGGCGCGGGCGGGCTCGATCCCGGGGCCGTCCGGGCCGCCGGAACCGGGTCGGGCGGCGGATAGGCGGGGTCGGTCAGGCAGGTCGAGAGCCAGGTCTCGGCATCGGCGTCCGGGGCCAGCTCGACGTCGAGGACGGGCCGAGGGCCCGCGGGTGCCGCTGCCGCGCCGGCGGCGGCCGGGGCGGCAGGCCGTGCCCAGCGGCCGTCGGCGTTGTCGGGACCCGGGCATTCCGCGTCGTCGCCCCCGCCGATCGTGCAGGTCGCGACCGTGCGCGCGGCGCCGTCGACGACCCGCGCGACCGTGCGCGTCTCGGAGGTGTGGCCGCTCGCCCAGTCGTCGGACAGCGTGCAGACCCGGTCGCCGTTCTGGTAGCGCCGGCTGCCGAAGCACCCGTAGACCCGGTCCTGCCCGACGGGCAGGAAGTCGCACGCCGCGTCGAACCCCGCGAAGGGGCCGCCGGTGAACCGCGCCGCGAAGGCCCGCTGCCGCAGCGCCGCCGCGATCCAGTGCGGTCGGGCCGGATCGCTCTTCGAGCGGCCGGACAGGTCCTCGGTCCGTGCCCGGATCGCCTCCAGCACGACGGCGCGCGCGTCGGCCGCGTCCGGGTCGCCGAGCCACGTGTCCCGGGCCGCCACCCAGCGCTTCTGGCTGGCGACCAGCATCGCGCGGATCTCGGCGTCGTCCGTGCTGTGCAGGAGGCCGGAATAGGCCGCACCCAGGGCGGCGTCCGCCTTCCGGAGCGCCGGGTCGGCGCAGATCATGCGCTCGAGCGGGCTGGCCGCCTTGCGGCAGTCGATCGCGCGGGCCGACGACGGCGCCAGGAGGGTTGCGGCGAGGGAGGCGGCGATGGCTGCCGCGAGGGTGGCCGCCGGGAGGCGCGTCACGGCCGGTCCCGCGCTGAGCATCGCCCCGAAGCTCGCACCGGACTGCGCATCGGAACCTCGCCTCTGGGCCGCGTGCCTGGAGCCGGTCGACATCGGGGGCCTACTGCGCCGCGGCATCGACGATGCGGCACAGGTTCTGGTCGACATCCTGACCGATCTGACCGGCCTGCACCATGAACAGGGCGTCGACCCGGCTGCCCGCCCCGGCCTTGCGCACGACGACCCGCAGCGTCTGCGGTCGCCCCGAACCGGATGTCTCCTGCTGGGCCGTCAGGGTCCCGAGCGCCTTCTCCACGTGCACGCCCACGAACCCCTCGGCCAGGACCGCCCGCGTCACCCGGTCGAACGCGGCCCTGGGGCTGACCGAGGGGAAGATCATCCATGTCTTGTAGGTGATGGCCTGGAGCATCGGCGTCCCCTCGCTCCGGTAATGGTCGCGGCACGTCTCCGCCGCGGCCGCGGGGAGCGGGAGCGTCGACAGGATGGTCGCGTAGATGAATGCGTTCCGCATCGATCCCATGGGGCGCCTCTCACTTCGCTCTGCTGGTGGTTCTGTCGATGACCTGCCGGACCTGTGCAGCGGGGGCCGGTCAGGCGTGGATTCGTCGGATGAGCGAGGCCGGGCCGCACCGGCCGGCCCCGCAGGGTCTCATAGCTGCGGCGCGGCCGCTGGCCGGGGGCGCGGCGCCGGCGCCATCGCGCGCGGCGGCGGAGGCTCGGTCCGAGGCGGCGCGCCGGGCGCGTCCGCCGCGGCCGCCTCGGACTTCGGAGGCTCCGCGACCGGTGCCGGCCGCGGGGCCGCGACCGAGCCGCGGACCGTGTCGCGCAGGAAGTCGCCGGTGCTGGTGCCGGCCTCCCGGGGGGCCGGAGCCGGCGTCGCCCGGGCCGCCGGCGCGGCCTGCCCGGCGCCGCCCGCGCGCGGGACGGGCGCCTGCGACACCGCCGGGGCCCGGCGGGGCTCGCCCGGCGGCACGGTGATCCGGAACGTGTACGGCACCGTGGACCCATCCCCGAAGGTGACGTCGATCGACAGGGTGTCGAGTCCGGAGAAGTCGGGCCGTGCCGTGTAGTAGAGCGACATCGAATCCTTCTTGGCGTCCTCGCAGCCGTCCGGCTGCCGGATCTGCGCCCCGGTCTCGTCGACCTTGCCGCTGAGGATCCGGAACTCGCGCCGCTGCTCGATGCGCCCGCCGCGCGGCGGCCTGACGAGCTCGATCGTGGCCGCGCGCGAGCGGCACCCCTGCGTGGCGAAGTAGTAGGTGAAGCCCTGGAGGAAGATCCGCTGGCCGGGGCGCGCGGTCTTGTTCTCCACCTCCGCCCGGGCCGGCAGGGCGAGGCAGAGCGAAATGCAGAGCGGCAGGCAGAGCGCCGATCCGGGGGCGAGGACGCCGGCGCGCCGACGCGGTCGGGTCGGTGCCGCGGATCGGGGGGCGTTCGGGAGGCGCTGATGCACGGGACTCGTCCTCGGCTTGGCGGTGGGGGCGCGGGCGGCCGGTCCGGCCGTCCGCGCCGGAGCTGCGTCAGAGCTGCGGCGCGGCGGGCGGGCGCGGCGGTGCCAGCTGCTGCTGCGGCGGCGGCGCGGGCGTGCCGGACACGGGCGCCGCGGCCTCGGCGGCCTTCGGGGGTGGCGCGGCCGGCGCCGGCCGGGTGGCCGGGACCGCGCCCCGGACCGCGTCGCGCAGGAAGTCGCCGGTGCTCGCCTCCCGGGGTGCCGGAGCCGGAGTCGCAGCCGGAGTCGCGGCCGGAGTCGCCCGCTCGGCGGGAGCGGCGCGCGCCGCCGGGGCCGGCCGCGCGAGGCCCGCGTCGCGGGGGGCGGGTGCCTGGGACACCGCCGGCGCCCGCCGGCCCTCGCCCTCGGGCACCGTGATCCTGTAGGTGTAGGTGGCCTCCTCGCCGGTGACGAACGTGACGATCACCGACACCGTGTCGTGGCCGGCGAAGTCGGGCCGGGCCGTGTAGTAGAGCGTCCGCGCGTCCCGCTCGACGTCCTGGCAGCCGTCCCGCGACGGGGTGCCGTCGATGTTCTGGCCGAGGACCAGGAACTCGCGCCGCTGCTCGATGCGGCCGCCGCGCGGGGGCGTGACCAGCTCGATCGCGGCCGCCGGAACGGACGGGCAGCCCGGTCGGGTCTCGTGGGTGGCGTAGCCGTCGAGGCGGACCCGCTCCCCGGGCCGCGCGGTCACGCTCGTGGATCCCGCGAGCGCCGGTCCCGCGAGGCAGAGCCCCAGGAGGCCGACGAGGATCCCGGTGCCGCCGGCCCCTCCCGTCGTAACGCGTCGTGCCATGGGATCCTCCTCGGGTTCGCGGGTCGGGCGGTTCCGGTCCGCGGCGAGAGCCTCACTTCGCGTCGCCGCGCGTCAGGACCGGCTTGCCGCCGTCGGTACGGAACCGGACCGCGTAGGTGCTGTTCGCCGACTGGGCGTTGCAGGTGATGACCACCGGGCCGCCCATCGGGTTGGGCATCTCACAGGTGCCCTTGACCTTGAAGGTGGACTGGTCGCGCTCGGCGTACATCAGCTCGTCGACGGGCTGGTGCAGGGTGCCGCCCTCGACGAAGCCCTTGGCCGAGGCCATGAACGCCATGGCCTTGCCGTCGGTGGTGCCGAAGATGAACCCGGCCTTCGGGCTGCCGACGACGGAGGTGTTCACCGCCTCTGGGGCGCAGGTCGCGGTGAGGTCCTCCCCGTCCATCATCAGGGACTCGCAGCGGCCCTTGAAGGACAGCTTCAGGAACGTGCCCGGCGGCGGATCGCGCCCCTCCGCGCCGTCGCGCGGCGGAGGCGGCGCCTGTGTCGGCGCCTGTGCCGGTGGCGGCGACGGCGGCGGCGACGGTGGAGTCTCGGGCGTGGCCGGAGCGCGGGCCTCGGCCCGCCGGTCCCAGCCGCCGCGGGGCTGGCCGGGCTGCCAGACGCAGAGACGGGCGCCGTCATTGTCCCAGCAGGGGCCGCTCGGCGACAGGGCGCCGAGGGCCTCGGCGGCGCGCAGGCCCCCGGACGACCCGTTCCAGAAGGCCGTGGCCTTCAGCGGGTTCTGCGGGTCGCGGACGAGCTGCGCCACGACGTCGAGCTTGCCCGCGGCGTAGGAGCGGATCTCGAAGCCGCGGGCGCCGGTCTGCCCGGTCTCCGACCGGAACTGGCAGGCCCCGTCGAGGCGGACATCGCCCGCGACCTCGAGGTAGCAGTCGGCGGCCCGCGGGGCGCCGGCCTCGGGCGCCGCCGCGGGGGCGCCGCCGAAGCCGGGGCGGCCCTCGCCGACCTTCCAGGCGCAGATCCGGCTCCGGGACCCGGTCCAGCAGGCGCCCTCCGCGGTGACGCTGTCGGCGGGGCCGTCCTCGGGCTTGCCGCCGGGCTCCCGGTTCCAGGTCGCCGTGCCCTGGCCGGGCGCCGTCACCGACACGACCACGCCGTCGCGCAGGTAGCCGTTGGTGTAGGTGGCGAGGCGGAACCCGCCCACGCCGTAGCTGCGCGCGTCGGTCAGGAACTCGCAGACCCCGTCGATGACGGTCCTGCCGTCGGCCGCGAAGAAGCAGTCGGCCTTGCGGACCTTGATCTGCGCCTGCGCGGCGGCGGGCAGGAGGAGGCCGGCCAGCAGGCCCGCCATCAGGCCCGCCAGCAGGGCGGCGGCGCGGTGGGCGGTGCGGCGCCCGGCCCCAGGGTCCGGGAACCGCGCGGGATCCTTGCGGCGGGGGCCCATGGCCGTCTCCTATGGATTGCCGAGGAGGCGGCGCGCCGCCTGGATGGTCCGGTCGTTGCGCTGGTCGACGACGCGGCCCTGGTAGAGATTCCGGTCGGCGAGGCGCTGCTGGAGGGCGGCCCAGAAGCCGGCGCCCCACTGGTCCTGCTCGAGATTCTGCAGGATCTCGTTGGACTTGAGCTCGAGGGCGCGGATCGTCAGGTCGGCCGCCTTCGCGGGGTCCCGCTGCAGGCCGGCGCCGCCGAGGTCGTACAGGAAGGCCGCCGAGGCCGCCGCGGGGGCGAAGGAGCGCTCGACCGCGAGGCGCTCGAGATACCGGGCCGCCAGGGGTCCGTCCGGCGCGGTGACCCGCTGCTCCTTGTTGGCCGGGGACAGGTGCATCGCGGCGTAGAGGTACTGCGCCACCGGGACGCCGCTCTCCGCCAGGCCCCGGAGCTTCGCCGCGTCGGCGGCATTGGAGACCGCGCTCTTCGACAGCGCGATGAGCTCCTCGACGCTCGGCGTCGCCGCGGGCGGTGCCGGAGGCGGCGGGCCGGCGGGCTTCGCGGCGCCGGGGTTGCCGGCTCCGGGGTTGCCGGCTCCGGTGTTGCCCGCCCCCGCACTGCCAGCTCCCGCGTTGCCCTGCGGGCCGGCACCCCGGCCGGCCAGGGCCTGCACGGCCGCGCGCGTCTGCGGCGTCGCCGTCCCGTCGGCCGGCCCGGTGTAGAAGCCGCGCTTGGCGAGGTCGCGCTGGATCGCCGCCACGAGGTCGGGGGGCTGCCGGCCGAGCTCGTCCGTGAAGGCGGTGACCGCCCGCGGCAGCTTGGCCGCCACCGTGTCCATGTAGAGGTCGGCGGCCTTCTGCGGATCCCGCGAGACGCCGCTCGCGGCATCGGTGTAGCAGCCGGCGATCCAGTAGAGCGTCGACCAGGAATCGAGGTAGTTGTTCCGGGCCGCGACCGGGTTCGCCTGGAAGGCCAGCCCGTAGCGGCAGCCCCGCTTGAGATCGTGCTGGCCGCGGGCGGGGTCGAGCAGGAGCTCGGTCATGCCGCGCTGGGCCCCGGGGAAGCCGAGGTCGGCGGGCTTCTGGTAGTAGGTCAGCGCCTTGGCGGCGTCGGGCTTGACCGGGTTCTTGGCGTAGACCGCGGCCCATTCGGGATTGTAGAGGGCGCCCATGAACGAGCGGGCGCTGACGTCGCCGGCCTCGGCGGCCGTCCGCAGCTTCTCGAAGGCGGCCCTGTCGCCGTCCTTGCCGGCCTTGTCGAGCAGGTCGAGATAGAGCTTCTCGTTCTCCTTGCTGTCGGCGGGCTTGCCCCACTCGCCCGCGGGCTTCAGCAGCGCGAGGGCGAGGCCGGCCAGGAGGGCGACCGCGGCCTGGGGTAGGACCAGCCAGGCGAGGCGGTAGCGCGCGTCCGCGTACCAGAGCGTCGCGTGCGCCCGGAGCCGGTCGGTCCCGATCGTGGCGCCGCTCATGACTTGGCTTTCATGTAGGCGCGCAGGGCCGTGATGACCGCGGAATTGCGCTTGTTCTCGACCGGGAGCGTGTAGAAGCCGCGGGCGGTCAGCGCGGCCTGGATCGCGCCCCAGAACCCGTCGCTCCAGTTGCCCGCCTCCGGGAACAGCAGCCAGAAGGTGATCTGGTCGTCCTTGAGGTCGACGCCCCGCAGGGCGAGGGCCGCCGCCTTCCCGGGATCCTTGGCGACGTTGCCGTAGCCGGAATCGTACAGCACCGCCGCCTCGCCGGCCGCCATGCCGTTGCCGGCGGCCGCGGCGCGCTCGTAGGCGGCGACGGCGACCTGCGCGTCCGGCGCGAAGACGTCGCCCTTGTTCATCACCGGGTTGAACAGGCGCGCGTAGGCGGTGAGCGCGTCCGCGTCCCCGGCCTCGGCGCGGCTCTTCAGGTCGGCCATCTTCCGCCGGTCGCCGGTCCGGGCGGCGGCCTGGAGGGCCAGCACCTCCGGATCCGGGCCCTTGGGCGTCACCCGCCGCGGCTCGGGCCGCGGGGTCGCGACCGTGTTGGTGATCCCCGCCTCCACCTGGAGGGCCGTGATGATCCCGGGATTGGGCCGCCCGTCCACCGGGCCGATGTACCGGCGCTGCTCGGCCAGGTGCCGCTGGATGCCCGACACCAGGGCGGGGTTCTGCTGCCCGAGATTGTTGATGAAGGCGTCCATCGTCGGCCGGTGGCGGCGCCACAGCACCGCGGTCACCAGCCCCCCGGCCCGCACCGGGTCCTGCGGCAGGCCGCTCTCGGGCTCGACGTAGCAGGTGGCGAGCTTGACGGTCAGCCGCTCCTCGCCGGTGATCGTGCGCTCGAGCGTCTCGGGGGCGTCGATCCAGGTCTGGGCCAGGCGGCAGCCGCGCCGGAGGTCGCGGTTGGGGTTGGCCGGGTCGAGCAGCACGTCCGCGAGGCGCGTGACCGCCAGGAGATCGCCGATCGCGGCGCCCGGTCCGTAGAGGGCGGCCGCCCGGACGAAATCGTTCGGCGCGGGCTTGTTCGGGAAGTAGGCGGCGGTCAGGGGGTCGTAGAGCGTCCCGAGCTTGGTCGCGGCGTCGATCTGGCCCTGGGTGGCCGCGGCGGTCAGCGCGTCGAACGCCTTGCGGTCGCCGTCCTTGCCGGCCCGGTCGCGCAGGGCGCTCAGCTCGGCGAGCCGCGCCTTCGAGGCGGTGGCCGGCTGACCCCAGACACCCTGCGCGGCCAGCGCCATGCACAGGCCCGCCACCGCGCAGGTCACGGCCTGTGGCAGGGCGAGCCAGGCCAGGCGGTAGCGGCGATCGTCGTACCAGAGGGCCGCGTGCGCGCGCAGCCAGTCCTCGCGGGCGATGCTCATGGCTGCGACGGCTCCCGGGCCGTCACGACAGGGCGGCGGGGCGCGGGGCCCCGCCGCCGAGCGCCCGCTCGACATCCACGAGCTCGAACTGGCCGTAATCGCCCAGGGGATCGCTGGCGAGGCGCATCGCCTGGGCCTCGCGCAGGCGCTCCAGGAGCGTGCGCATCTCGCGGGCATTCGCCCAGTCGTGCCGCTGCGCGCGCTGCTCGACCCACGGGATCAGCAGGGTCTCGAAGCGCGGCGGCAGCCGGAACGATTGCCGCGACGCCATCAGGCGCAGGATCTCGACGAGGTCGTACGGGTCGTAGGCCGGGAACGCGACGGTCTTGGTGAAACGGCCGGCGAGGCCGGGATTCGTGTCGATGAACCGGGCCATGTCGCCGGTGTAGCCGGCGACGATCACGATGATCCGGTCGCGGTTGTCCTCCATGAACTTCAGGAGGGTGTCGATCGCCTCCTTGCCGAAGTCGCTGCCGCCCCCGCCGCCCTCGGCCAGCGTGTAGGCCTCGTCGATGAACAGGATGCCGTCGAGGGCCTCGCGGCAGCGCTCCAGGGTCTTGGCCGCGGTCTGGCCGACGTAGCCCGCCACCAGCCCGGCCCGGTCGACCTCGACCACGTGCCCCTTCCGCAGGACGCCGAGCGTCCGGAAGATGTCGCCCATGATGCGCGCCACCTCGGTCTTGCCGACGCCGGGCGGCCCGGTGAACACCATGTGCTGGCTCACCGCGCCGACCTCGATGCCCTCGGCGCGGCGCCGGGCATCGACCAGCACCCGCGCCGCCACGGTCTTCACCTGCTCCTTGACCGGCGCGAGCCCGATCATCGCGTCGAGGCGGGCCATGACCTTCCGGGCCGCGTCCATGTCGACCGCGCCGCCGGCCTGGCGGCCGAGGGCCGCGGCGATGTCGGCGGGTTCGAGCCGGTTGATGTCGCCGCCGGGGCTGGCGGCGAGGCGCAGCGCCTGCGCCTGGCGGGCCTTCTCCAGGACCGTGCGCATCTCGCGGGCGTTGGCCCAGTCCTCGGCCTTCGACCGGGCCCCGACATAGGCGGCGAGGTCCTTCTCGAACCCCTCCGGCATGACGAAGCCCTGGCCCGCGGCCATGCGCTTCAGGATCTCGGCGAGCTCCGGCGGGCTGTAGGGCGGGAACTCGACGGTCTTGGTGAACCGGCTGGCGAGGCCGGGATTCGCGTCGATGAACCGGCGCATGTCGTTGGTGTAGCCGGCGACGATCACGATGATCCGGTCGCGATTGTCCTCCATGAACTTGAGGAGGGTGTCGATCGCCTCCTTGCCGAACTCGCCGCCGCTCCCGCCGCCGGGAGCCAGCGCGTAGGCCTCGTCGATGAACAGGATGCCGTCGAGGGCCTCCTTGCAGCGCTCCAGGGTCTTGATCGCGGTCTGGCCGGCGTAGCCCGCCACCAGCCCGGCCCGGTCGACCTCCACGAGGTGGCCCTTGCGCAGCACCTTGAGCGCCTTGAAGACGCTGCCGAGGACCCGCGCCACCTCGGTCTTGCCGACGCCGGGTGGCCCGGTGAACACCATGTGCTGGCTCATGGCCGCCACCGGCAGGTTCTGGGCGCGGCGCTGCTGCTCCACCTGCATCCGGGCGATGACGCCCTTCACCTCCAGCTTCACGGGGTCGAGGCCGACCATGCCGTCGAGGGTCGCGAGCGCGGTGGCCAGGAGGTCCTTCTTCTCCGCGGCCGCGCCGTCGTCGACGAAGCGGATCGGGCGGATCTTGCGGCTCGCCCGGGCCCGGTCCAGGGCGCGCCGCGTCGCCTCGATCCGCGCCGGGATGTAGCTCGCCGCGAGCAGGCCGCCGACGAGGCCGCCGAGGATCAGGCCGTTGCGCAGCAGCGCCGACGGCGTCGCGGCGAGCGACCCGAGCACGTCCGGCCGCAGGGCGACCAGCAGGCCGGTGGCACCCAGCACGATGACCGCGAAGAGCGCGACCGGATGCTTGTCGAGGCGTTCCATGGACGTGGCGAACCTTGGTGCTGGCCCTGGTGATGGCCTGGGTGCTGGGCGCGCGTGGCCCCTTGGGCCGCCCTCAGGCGTCCTCGCCGGTGGCGCGGAGCAGGTCGACGATCTCCAGGCGGCGCAGGTCGCCGCCCTGGAGGGCGACCCGGGCGGCCTGGGCCTCGCGGGCCTTCTCCAAGAGGGTCCGCATCTCGCGGGCGTTCGACCAGTCGTCGGCACGAGACCGCTGCGCGAGCCAGGGGGTCAGCGCCGCCTCGAACCCCTCGGGGAGCGTGAATTGCTGCCGGGCCGCCATGCGCCTCAGGATCTCGCAGAGATCCTTCGGGCTGTAGGGCGGGAACTCGACGGTCTTGGTGAACCGGCCGGCGAGACCGGGATTGGTGTCGATGAACCGGCGCATGTCGTTGGTGTAGCCGGCGACGATCACGATGATCCGGTCGCGGTTGTCCTCCATGAACTTGAGGAGGGTGTCGATCGCCTCCTTGCCGAAGTCGCCGCCGCCCCCGCCGCCGGCGGCCAGGGTGTAGGCCTCGTCGATGAACAGGATGCCGTCGAGGGCCTCGTGGCACTTCTCGAGGGTCCTGGCCGCGGTCTGGCCGACATAGCCCGCCACCAGGGCCGCGCGGTCGACCTCCACGAGATGCCCGCGGCGCAGCACCTCGAGGGACCGGTAGATCTCGCCGATCGCCCGCGCCACCTCGGTCTTGCCGACGCCGGGCGGCCCGGTGAACACCATGTGCTGGCTGATCGCCGCCACCGGCAGGCCCTCGGCGCGCCGCCGCTGCTCCAGCTCCAGCCGCGCGATCAGGGCGTTGACCTCGCGCTTGACCGGCGCGAGCCCGACCATGGCCTCGAGATTCGCGATCACGGCCTCGGGGGACCGGGCCTCCACGACCCGGCGCGGCGCCACGATCAGGCGCGGCAGGGCCAGCAGGCCGCCGGCCGGCTGCCCGAGGCCGGCCTCCGCCTTCCGCGCGGCCGTCGCGGTCGCGGCGAGGCCCAGAGCCGCCAGCAGGGCGACGGCGATCCCGATCGCCGCCTTCCAGCGCAGCTCCGGCCCGGCGGCGTTCCACCAGGCGATCGGGCCGTAATCGGTGCTCAGCAGGAGCGGGGTGAGGACCGCGACCACCAGCCCGGAGACGACGAAGGGGAGGATGGCGGATTTCGACATCCGTCAGCCTCCGCAGGGCTTGCTGGTATTCCAGATCACGGGGATCCGCTGGACGCCGCCGGTCGTGTCGATCTTCAGGCCCGGCGTCAGCTCGACGAAGACGTCCTTGGCGGCGCCCTCGATGGTGATCTCGCCCTTGCCGGTCTCGTAGGGCGCCGGGAACGGGACCGCGACGTTGATCGGCCCGTCGGCGACGTTGAAGGCGGGGGACAGGTAGTTCCCGGCCCGGATGCGCACCACGCCGCCGGCATCGGCCGCCATCTTCGAAAGGCGCATCTGGCCCAGCGGGGCCCGGCAGGCCTTGGCCTCCGCGACGATCTTGTCCTTCTCGTCGGAGGGCAGGGTCTCGGCGGCCTTGTCGATCTCGCCCGCCTTGACCAGCGTCAGGGCCGGGCGCGCGGCCGTCCCGGCGGTCTCGCCGCCGCCCGAGAGCAGCACGCCCGCGACGGCGCCCGCCGCCACCAGGCCGCCCACGATCGCGATGAGGCTCGGCGAGAGGCCCGGCTTGGCGGCGGGCGGGGCGCTCGGGGCCGCGCGGGGCTCGGAAAGCCTATCCTGAGCCTGCCGCTCAGCATTCTGGTGTTCGACTTCCGACATCCAGCGGGCCCCCGAACATGGAACGACGTAATTCGTGCGTCGCGTCGGCGCGCACGACATGACCTGCAGCCTCGCTCTTTTTGGAAAGATTCGAAGAAATTAGCGGGCCGATGCCTGTCACCATGACCGGCCGACTTCTAGGCAGGCGGAAAAAACCGGTCTACTAGTGTATATGACCTATCGTCGCAGCCTTGACACGCCGGGGATTTTCCTCGGCATGGCTCCGCGCCGCGACGTCATGGGGATAGATTCCGATGCTGCGACCGGGAGTGGCATGAACGGCTCCGCGCGAGAGACCCTGATCGTTGCCGACGATCACCCGCTGTTCCGCGAGGGCATGCGGCGCATCGCGGAGCGGCTCTACCCGCAGGCCCTGGTCCGGGAGGCCGCCACCATGGAGCAGGTCCTGGCGATGGCCCGCGCCGGGGCGCCCCCGCGGGCGTTCCTCCTCGACCTCCTGTTCCCCGGCCTCGATCCCCGCCACTCCATCGGCGCGCTGCGCGTCGAGTTCGAGCGGGCCTCGATCATCGTCGTGTCGATGATCGAGGACGAGGGCCTGATCCGGACCGTCATGGCCGAGGGTGCCGACGGCTTCATCGGCAAGGCGCTGCCCGCCGCGGAGATCGCCCAGGCGATCGCGGCGATCCGCGACGGCGAGTTCGTGATCCGGCGCAGCCCGGTCTCGGGTCTCGCCGCGCCGCGCGGCCCGCTCCCGCCCCTGACGCAGCGCCAGCGCGACGTGCTGCGCCTCGTCGCCCTGGGACGCACCAACAAGGAGATCGCCCGGGAACTCGAGATCTCCCCCTTCACCGTCCGCATCCACGTCTCGGCGCTCCTGCGCGCCCTCGACGTGACCTCCCGGTCCGCCGCGGCCGCGAAGGCCGCCACGGCCGGCGTCGGGGATTGAGGAGGCGGACCGTGCGGCGGGGCCGATCGTACACCTGTCCGAATGGCCCGGTGCCGGGCTCCGTGGCAGAGCCCGGCGCATGAGACGGGCGGGACGGGGAGACGGGCGCGCGGCCCGCGGGCGTTTTCCGACGGGTCCGGCCCTGGCGGTGCTGCCGGTGCTGGCTGCCGGGCTCGCTGCCGCGCCCGCCGCGGCCGATCCCGACCTCGCCATGCTGCCGCACGCCACGGTGCTGGCGGCGATCTGCGGGCGGCCCGCCGACAAGGAGGCCGAGACCTGCCGGATGAAGGACGGCCGCACGGCAGAATTCTGGACCGCCGCGATGTTCTCCACCGAGACCGGGAGCCGGTTCACCGGCTTCGTCACGATGCCGGCCCCGGGCGCGGACGCCGCGGCGCCCGACCGGCGGAGCGTCGCGGCCGCCACCTACGTCCTCAAGGATATGCGCTGGCGCCTCGAAGACGTGCAGGTCCTGTCCGGCCGGATCGGGACCGGGAACCGCAACGGCGGCGCCCCGGAGGTGGACGAGCGGCTCGGCGCCGTGTTCAGGCCGCTGAGCCGGGGCCGCCTCCTGATGGGCCTGCGCCTCACGGTCTACGGGACGGCCGGATCGCAGGGCTTCTCGTACCTCCTCCTCCAGTTCCGCGACGCGCCGGCGCACTGGACGCTCGCGGGCGAGGTCGCGGCGGGCGCCGACGAGACGGCCGGCTGCGCGGAGGATCCCTGCCGGCTGGGATCGAGCGCGGGGCGGCTGGAGATCCTGCCGGAGGATCCGCGCGACCCCGCCGCGTGGCCCCCGGTCCGGGTCACGCTGAGCGGCACCGTGCTGGGCGCGGACGGGGCGCTGCGTCCGGCCACGGACCGGGATGCCCGGGTCTATCGATTCGATCCGGGCGCCGGTACCTACCGCTGACGGCGCCCGCGAGCGTGCGTGCGGCCGGTCGACGAGATCAGACCTGCAGTGAAGTAAAAAATAATCTGCCGCATATTTTCCGCAGGAACGTCTCGATGCAGCACGGGGACCATTGTAGCGGAGACTGAATAAGCGGTTCTAGCACCGAAGACTCGTCCGCGCCGCCACATCGCGGGCTCCCGTCGCGTCTGGTGGCGTCGATCACCTTCAGGTAGACTTGTCAGATCTGTCCGCGATCGGCGACGGCGGCGCGCCGTTGCCCGGATCCCGGGCGGCGACGCGGCAGGGCGACTGCACGATGAAGCGACAGCGGGAGACCGGGGCCGGCACGGCGCGATTCAGGGCGGACGCCGCGGGGTCCGCTCCGGCGGAGCGGGTGCCCTGCCTCGGTCTCGGTCTCGGCGTCGCAGCCGGCCGGGCCTGAGCCGCCGATGTTCGGGTCGCGGCGCCGGCGGGACGAGGCGTACGACAACGAGAAGGCGCAGGCGCTGATCCGGGCCGTCGTCATCGGCCTCGCCTGCCTGTATCTCCTGCCCCAGATCTACGGCGGGATCGCCCCGCCGGAGGCACGGTTCGTCGCCTATCTGGTGACGTGCCACTGGGTCTTCGCCGTGGCGCTGTACGGCTGGATCAGCCGCAATCCCGGCAGCAACACGCCGCGCCGCGTCGTCACCTTCCTCCTCGACCTCGGCGGGATGACCTACACGATGGCGGTGGGCGGCGCGCCGTTCCTGCCGCTCTACGCGATCGTCATCCGGCTGATCGTCGGCAACGGCCTGCGCTACGGCGTCACCGCCCTGAAGGCGTCCACGGCGGCGGCCCTGGTCTCGATCGCGGTCACCACGTACTTCAACGCGTACTGGCGCGCGAACCCGTTCCTCGTCCTGACGCTGACGGCCATCACCGTCCTCGTGCCGACCTACATCTACAGCCTGCTGGAGCGCCTGCGCGGCGCCTACGAGCGCGAGCAGGAGGCGAGCCTGTCCAAGTCGCGCTTCCTGGCGCAGGCGAGCCACGATCTGCGCCAGCCGATCCACGCCATCAGCCTGTTCACCGCCTGCCTGCGCGGCGCCCGGCTGGGGCCGGAGGAGCTGCAGATGGTCGAGAACATCGACCGGTCGCTGCAGAGCGTCTCGCGCCTGTTCAAGTCGCTCCTGGACATCTCGACCCTCGACAGCGGACGGGTGGAGCCCCGGCCCGAGCCCGTCGCGATCAACGACATCCTCGAGGATGTCCGGCGCCAGAACTCCGAGGCCGCCCAGATCGCCGGGACGGCCCTGCGCAGCCGCGCCTGCGCGGTCGTGGTGCGCACCGACCGGGCCCTGCTCACGACCATGGTCCAGAACATCGTCAACAACGCGATCAAGTACGCGCCCGGCCGGCCGAT
Organism: Methylobacterium sp. yr668; assembly: GCF_900116245.1. Taxonomy (NCBI): domain Bacteria; kingdom Pseudomonadati; phylum Pseudomonadota; class Alphaproteobacteria; order Hyphomicrobiales; family Methylobacteriaceae; genus Methylobacterium; species Methylobacterium sp. yr668. The sequence goes on from NZ_FOZY01000009.1 coordinate 143,638, forward strand.
CCTGATCGCCTGCCGCCGGCGGGGCGACCGGCTCGCCATCCAGGTCTACGATCGCGGCCCCGGGATCCCGGTCGCGCATCAGGAGCGGGTCTTCGACGAGTTCTACCAAGTCCGCCGCCGCGGCGACCGGGACGTCGAGGGGGTGGGCCTCGGCCTGCCGATCGTCCGGCGGCTCGGCGCGCTCCTGGACCTGACGGTGACGCTGCGCTCGGTGCCGGGGCGCGGGACCTGCGTGACGATCGGTGACCTGCCCCTCGCCCGGGCCCCGCAGCCCGCGGCCCTCCCCGCCCGGCTCGACCCGCCGGCGACGATCGGCGGCCTGCGCGTGCTGCTGGTGGAGGACGACGCTGCCGTGCTGCGGGCGACCGCCAGCCTGCTGGAGAAATGGGGCTGCCGCGTCCGGCCCGAGACCGGGATCCCCGACGCCGTGCCGGAGATCGACCTCCTCATCACCGATTTCGAGCTCGGGAACGGCGTCACGGGGACGGACTGCATCGCGGCGGTCCGGAGGCTCGCCGGCCGCCCGCTGCCGGCGGTGGTGATGAGCGGCCACGACGAGGCGCGCGTGCGCGAGGATCTGGGGGCGCCGGACATCCCGATCCTCTCGAAACCGGTCCGGCCGGCCGAGCTGCGCTCCGTGCTCACCGCCGCGAGCCTCCGGCTGCGCCCCCGGCCGGCGCCGGCCGCGTGAGGCGCGGTCGGCGCCCTACCGGGCCGGTTCGCCCGGCTCCCTGCCCGGCTCCTCGCCGGGACGCGCGGTCCCCGTCCGGCCGCCCTGCTGGTCGAGCATCGCCCGGAGCAGCGCGTCCCGCGCGAGGCCGTGCTCGGTCGCGATGCGGTCCACGATCCGGAGCGCCTGCGCGGCGGGAGAGCGGTCCGTCACCGGCAATTGCGCGAAGGCTTGGCTGAGTCGCGTTCCCGCGACGTACCCGATGACGATCCCGACGAGGACGCCGCAGGCGCCGGCCAGGATCAGGACGCCGAACTTCATGACTCACCCGCCGGCTGCCGCGAGACTGCCGGCCTTCTGACCATCCCGCGCGGGTGATCTCAAGAGGCGGGCGGCCGGCTCGGCGGCCCCGGTCGCCGCGTCAGCCCTGCTCCGCGCGGTCCGCGCCGTCGCGGGCCTCGGCCTCCCGCCGGGCCGCGCGGGCCTGGGCGATCAGGTCGACGGCCGTCAGCGGGGCGTTCGCCCCCACGCCGCCGGCCAGCAGCAGGCCCGGCGGCACCGTCCGGACCTGGGCACGGCCGCCGCGGACGCCGCGGCGGCCGGCCCTTCGATCGGTCGCGTTCGTCATGACAGCGCGCCGCCCGTCAGCGCGGGCCGGCCTGCGGCCGCGGCCGCGGAACGGCGATGGTGACCAGCTCGCCGGTGATCGGATCCAGGATCGTCATGGGCCCCCCCGTGGTTGTGCCCCATGGCGGACCTGAATTGTGTTTTAACATTGGCCAACCAGGGCCGTGTGCACAGATTTGGCGGTCGATATCGGCCCCGGCCGCGCTCCGATTGTTGATTATCCGTCCCGATATCCGGATCGAAGTGCCGTATTCGCAGGCCCGGCGCCGGCGGGACGTGCGGCGGGCGCGCTAGACGGACATCCAGCGGAGCACGTCGGCCTCGACCATCCCGGCCCGGGGGCCGGCCAGCACCACTTGCCCGCGATCCATCACCGCGTAGGAGTCGCAGAGGTCCCGGGCCCACTCGAAATACTGCTCGACCAGCACGATCCCCATCTCGCCCTTGCCGCGCAGGTAGGTGATCGCCCGGCCGATATCCTTGATGATCGAGGGCTGGATCCCCTCGGTGGGCTCGTCCAGCACGAGGAGCTTCGGCCGCGTCACCAGCGCCCGGCCGATGGCGAGCTGCTGCTGCTGGCCGCCCGAGAGGTCGCCGCCGCGCCGGTTCAGCATGTCCTTGAGCACCGGGAACAGGTCGTAGATCTCCCCCGGGATATGGCGGTCGCGGCGCCTGAGCGGCGCGAAGCCGGTCTCCAGGTTCTCCTTGACGGTGAGCAGCGGGAAGATCTCGCGGCCCTGGGGCACGAAGGCGATCCCGGCGCGCGCCCGGTCGTAGGGCGCGAGGCCCTGGATCGGGCGGCCGTCGAGACGGATCGCTCCGGAGCGCACCGGCTGCTGGCCGACGATCGCCCGCAGCAGCGAGGTCTTGCCGACGCCGTTGCGGCCCAGGACCGTGGTGACCCGCCCGGCCTCGGCCGTCAGCGAGACGCCGCGGAGCGCCTGCGCGGCGCCGTAATAGAGGTCGATGCCGTCGACGGAGAGCATGGTCATCGTCCCAGATACACCTCGACGACCCGGGGGTCGGCCGAGACGGCGTCGATCGAGCCCTCGGCCAGCACCGCGCCCTCGTGCAGGCAGGTGACCCGGCAGCCGAGGTCGCGGACGAAGTGCATGTCGTGCTCGACCACCAGCACGGCGTGCTCGCCGGCGATGCGGCGCAGCAGGCGGGCGGTCTCGGCGGTCTCGGCGTCGGTCATGCCGGCCACCGGCTCGTCGACCAGCAGGAGCTTGGGGTCCTGCGCGAGCAGCATGCCGATCTCCAGCCACTGCTTCTGGCCGTGGCTGAGATCGGCCGCCGGGCGGCCCCGGTGGGCCAGCAGGCCGACGGTCTCCAGCAGGGAATCGATCCGCGCGGCCTCCACCCGGTTGCGCCAGCCGAACAGGGACGCGAAGGCGGCGCGCGGACCTTTGAGGGCGAGCAGGATGTTGTCGGCGACCGTGTGGCTCTCGAACACGGTGGGCTTCTGGAACTTGCGGCCGATGCCGAGGTCGGCGATCGCCGGCTCGTCGCTCCTGAGCAGGTCGTGGGTGCCGTCGAACAGCGCGATGCCGCTGTCCGGCCGCGTCTTGCCGGTGATGCAGTCCATCATGGTGGTCTTGCCGGCGCCGTTCGGGCCGATGATCGCCCGCAACTCGCCGCGGGCCAGCGTCAGCGACAGGCCGCGCAGGGCCTTGTAGCCGTCGAAGGTCACCCGCAGGTCGTCGAGGTAGAGGAGCGCGTCCGTCTCGCGCTTCCGGTTGGCGGGGCCGCGGGCAGCGGCATCCGGCGGTTCGAGGAGGTCGGTGCTCACGAGCCCTGCCCTTCTTCGGCGAGTTTCGGGGCGATGGCGGGCTCCGGCGGCAGCTTGGCGGCGGCGCGCCGGGAGCCGAACCGCTCGATCGCGGTGCCGACGAGGCCGCGCGGCAGGAACAGCGTCACGAACACGAACAGGCCGCCGAGCGCGAACAGCCACGCGTCCGGCATCGCGCCGGTGAGCACGGTCTTGGCGTAGTTGACCAGCACGGCGCCGAGCGCCGCGCCGACCAGCGTGCCGCGACCGCCCACCGCCACCCAGATGACCGTCTCGATGGAGTTGGTGGGCGCGAACTCCCCCGGATTGATGATGCCGACCTGCGGCACGTAGAGGGCGCCGGCGACGCCCGCCATCATGGCCGAGACCGTGAAGGCCAGCGTCTTGAAGTGCTCCGGCCGGTAGCCGAGGAAGCGCGTGCGGCTCTCGGCGTCGCGCACGGCGATCAGGATCTTGCCGTAGGCCGAGACCGTCATGACCCGGGCGATCAGGTAGCCCAAAGCCAGCGCGATTCCGGTGGCCACGAAGATGCCGACGCGGAAATTCTGTGCCTGAACCGAGAGTCCCAGGAGATCCTTGAAGTCGGTCAGCCCGTTGTTGCCGCCGAGCCCCATGTCGTTGCGGAAGAAGGCGAGCATCAGCGCGTAGGTCAGCGCCTGGGTGATGATCGACAGGTAGACGCCGGTCACCCGCGACCGGAAGGCGAGCCAGCCGAACACGAAGGCCAGCAGGCCCGGCACCAGCAGCACCATCAGGGCCGCGAAGGCGAAGTGGTCGAAGCCGTACCAGTACCAGGGCAGCGCCTTGTAGTTCAGGAACACCATGAAGTCGGGCAGGACCGGGTTGCCGTAGACGCCCCGGGCGCCGATCTGGCGCATCAGGTACATGCCCATCGCGTAGCCGCCGAGGGCGAAGAACGCCCCGTGGCCGAGCGAGAGGATGCCGCAATAGCCCCAGACGAGGTCGAGGCTGACCGCGAGCAGCGCGTAGGCGAGGTATTTTCCGAAGAGCGAGACCAGGTAGGTCGGCAGGTGCAGGCCGGAGCCCTCCGGCACCGCGAGATTCAGCACCGGCACGGCGAGGCAGAAGGCGGCCAGGACGGCGAGGAAGATCCAGCCCTTCAGGTCGATGAGGGGGGTGCGAGGCGGCATGGGGCTCACGATTCCACCGCCCGGCCCTTGAGCGCGAACAGGCCGCGCGGGCGCTTCTGGATGAACAGGATGATGAAGATAAGGAGGCCGATCTTGGCGAGCACCGCGCCGATATACGGCTCGGCGAGCTTGTTCACGACGCCGAGCGTCAGCGCCGCCACCAGCGTCCCCCAGAGGTTGCCGACGCCGCCGAACACCACCACGAGGAACGAGTCGATGATGTAGCCCTGGCCGAGATTGGGCGACACGTTGTCGATCTGCGAGAGGGCGACGCCCGCGATCCCCGCGATGCCGGAGCCGAGCCCGAAGGTCAGGGCGTCGACGTAGGGGGTGCGGATGCCCATCGCGGCGGCCATGCGGCGGTTCTGGGTGACCGCCCGGGTCTTCAGGCCGAAGGACGTCTTCCGCAGCACGAACAGGAGGCCCAGGAACACGGCGAACGCGAACACGATGATCCACATCCGGCCCCAGGTGATCGACAGGCCGTAGAAGTCGAAGGCGCCGCTCATGAAGGCGGGGGCGCCGACCTCGCGGTTGGTCGGGCCGAAGATCGAGCGCACGCCCTGCTGCAGCGCGAGGCTGACCCCGAAGGTGGCGAGCAGCGTCTCGAGCGGGCGCCCGTACAGGAAGCGGATGATGAACCGCTCGATCAGCACCCCGACGAGGCCGGCGACCAGGAACGCGCAGGGGATGCTGATCGCCAGCGACCAGCCGAACAGGACGGGCGCCTTGGTGCGGATCAGCTCCTGCACGAGGTAGGTCGTGTAGGCGCCGAGCATCACCATCTCGCCGTGGGCCATGTTGATCACGCCCATCACCCCGAAGGTGATGGCGAGCCCGATGGCGGCGAGCAGCAGGACCGAGCCGAGCGAGATGCCGTACCAGACGTTCTGGAGGGCGCCGATTATCGCGAGCCGCGTCTCGATCGCCGCGATGCCGCGGGCGGCGGCGGCGCGCACGGCCTCGCTCGGATCCGCCGCGAGACCGCGCAGGATGCCCATCGCGTCGCCATCGCCCCGGGCCTGGATGGCTGGAATCGCGGCAATCCGGTCGGGTTCCGCGGTGCCGGGCCTCGCGAGCAGCACGGCGGCGCGGGCCTCGGTGAGCGCCTGCCGGACGCCCGGACTGGTCTCGCGGGCGAGCGCCGCGTCGAGGGCCGGCAGCGCGGCCGCGTCCCGCGCCTTGAACACCGCGTCGGCGGCGGCCCGGCGCCGGGCCGGGTCGGGGCTCGCGAGGTCGAGCTGCCCGCGGGCGGCCTCGATCGCCCGGCGGACGCGGTTGTTGGCCCGCACCGGCTTGAGGTCGGGGCTGTCGGCGGCCGGGGCGCCGGTCCTCGCGTCCACGACGGCGCCGCCCTGCCGGATGAGCAGGGTCTTGTCCGGGCCCACCAGCAGGCGGCCGTCCGACAGGGCCGAGAGGATCGCGTCGGCGCGCGGGTCGCCAGAGGCGGCGAGGCCGGAGACGCCGGCCTCGATCTCGGCGTAGCCGTCGCCGGCGAGCTGCGCGTAGGGATCGGGCGCCTGGGCGAGCGCCGGGGCGCAGAGCAGCAGGACGAGGAGGGTCAGGAGACGGAGCATGGCACTTCTGGCGCAGCGGAACTCTCCTCCCCCTTGCGGGGAGGAGCCGGAGGAGGGGGTGGTTCAGGATCGAGCGTGGCGGTGCCTCCTGCACCACCCCCACCCCCACCCCTACCCCTCCCCGCAAGCTTGAGCGCATCCCGGGCAGGCCCGGGATCGCCTGGGGAGGGGATAAGGCGGCTTACGCGCCGCCGCAGGACTTGGTCTTGGTGTTGTAGTTGCCGCACTTGAGCTTGACCCAGTCGGCCTCGAGGTCCTTCGAGCCCTCGAGCTGCTTCGACCACGCCTCGCCGGGGATCAGGCCCTCGGTCTTCCAGACCACGTCGAACTGGCCGTTCGCCTCGATCTCGCCGATGAAGACCGGCTTGGTGATGTGGTGGTTCGGCAGCATCTTCGCGGTGCCGCCGGTGAGGTTCTTCTGCTCGATGCCCGGCAGCGCGTCGATCACCTTGTCGGGGTCGGTGGTGCCGGCCTTCTCGACCGCCTTCACCCACATGTTGAAGCCGATATAGTGGGCCTCCATCGGGTCGTTGGTGACGGCCTTGGGGTTCTTCTTGAACGCCTGCCACTTCTTGATGAAGGCCTCGTTCTCCGGCGTCTTGATCGACTCGAAGTAGTTCCAGGCGGCGAGGTGGCCGACCAGCGGCTTGGCGTCGATGCCGGCGAGCTCCTCCTCGCCCACCGAGAAGGCGACGACCGGGATGTCGGTGGCCTTGATACCCTGGTTGCCGAGCTCCTTGTAGAACGGCACGTTGGCGTCGCCATTGATGGTCGAGACCACGGCGGTCTTCTTGCCGGCCGAGCCGAACGCCTTGATCTTCGACACCTCCGTCTGCCAGTCCGAGAAGCCGAACGGCGTGTAGTTGATCATGATGTCCTCGTCCTTGACCCCCTTGGACTTGAGGTAGGCTTCGAGGATCTTGTTGGTGGTGCGCGGGTAGACGTAGTCGGTCCCCTCGAGCACCCAGCGCTTGGCGCCGCCGCCATCCTCCGACATCAGGTAATCCACCGCCGGGATCGCCTGCTGGTTCGGGGCAGCGCCGGTGTAGAACACGTTCCGCTCGCTCTCCTCGCCCTCGTACTGGACGGGGTAGAACAGGATGTTGTCGAGCTCCTTGAAGACCGGCAGCACGGACTTGCGCGACACGCTGGTCCAGCAGCCGAACACGGCCGCGACCTTGTCCTTGCTGATCAGCTCGCGAGCCTTCTCGGCGAAGAGCGGCCAGTTCGAGGCCGGATCGACCACCACCGGCTCCAGCTTCTTGCCCAGCACGCCGCCCTTGGCGTTCTGCTCGGCGATGAGCATCAGCATCGCGTCCTTGAGGGTGGTCTCCGAGATAGCCATCGTGCCCGACAGCGAGTGCAGGATCCCGACCTTGATGGTCTCCTGCGCCCGGGCGGCGCCCGCTCCCAGCGTGCCCATCGCCAGCCCGGCGGCCAGCGCGGCGGCCGAGGCCCAAGTTCCAAATGCCTTCATGGCGGTCCCCTGCGTCGTCTTCCTCGCGACGGGGCGGGCTTCGCAAATCGTGTGCCAATTATTTAGGCATGGCGCGCTGGGAGGCTGCTCGGGGCGCGCCGGCGCCCAGAAGGACGGCGTTTCGCCCGCCGGAGCGGCAACGCCGTGCCGCGTCCTGCGGCGTCGGGGGGCACGTGGGGGGGCAGGCGGACCAAGCGATGGGCACCGGCGACCGCAATCTCGCCAGCACGTTGAACGGATGCGGATCGATGCCACTTACCTCAGCCCGCGGGGCGGGCGGCGTCCGTCCGCCGGGGCGGGAGGGGGTCCTGGGCTGAAGGCTGTCATGGCAGAGCGCTACTATTTCCGCCTGAGGAGCGACGGCGAGACGATCGAGGACGAGACCGGCGTCCTCGCCGCGTCGGTCGCGCACGCGGAGGCGGAGGCGCTGGTGCTGATCGAGGAGTTCCGGAAGGCCGGCGAGCTGCCGGACGCCGCGGCGGGCTGGCGGATGGAGATCCATGACGCGAACGGCACCGTCCTGCGCACGCTGCCGCTCTCCTGATACGCCGACCCGGCCCCATGCCCCGACGGGCACGACGCGGCGCGACTTGTCGCGACCTTCGCGGCCGATGCCGGGAGGCGGCCCCGGTCCGATCGCGCCGAGAGCCGCATCCGGGCGTGGCGATCATTTGATGCGTTCGCGGAGTAAGGATAAGCCGTCACGCGTTTACGCAGAGGCGGCCCCGCGCGCGGGGCAGGATGTCCGGGAGATCCCTTGAATCCCTTCCTTCGGAAGCTGGCCCTGCGCGCGAACCTGGACGAGGGCGACGTGGCCGCCCTGGCAGCGGCGACCAGCGATGTCACGCAGGTCGAGGCGGGCCGCGACCTGGTCTCGGAAGGCGTGCGGCCCGACGCCGCCTACGTGATCCTCGACGGGTTCGCCTGCCGCTACAAGCTGGTGCCCGACGGGGGGCGCTCGATCCTCGCCTACCTCGTGCCCGGCGACGGCTGCGACCTGCACGCGTCCCTGCTCAACCGGGCGATCCACTCCGTGGCGACGCTGACGCCCTGCACCGTCGCCTCGGTTTCCTACCGGACGATCAAGGAACTCGCCGCCCTCCGGCCCAACATCTACCGCGCCCTCTGGTGGTCGGTCCTGGTCGACGAGGCCGTCCTGCAGGAATGGCTCGTCGGGGTGGGGCGCCGGTCCGCCGACAGGCAGGTCGCCCACATCATCTGCGAGCTCTTCGCGCGCCTGAACGCCGTCGGCCTCGGCCTGGAGCCCGATTACCGCCTGCCGCTGGCGCAGTCCGAGCTGGCCGACACGGCGGGGCTCTCGAACGTCCACCTCTCGCGCGTCCTCTCCGATCTACGCAGGGCCGGCCTGATCGAGAGCGGGCGCAAGAGCGTGCGCGTGCCGAATCTCGAGCGTCTGCGGGAGTTTTCCGGGTTCACGCCCGACTACCTGCTCCTGCCCGGCCCGAACCCGTCCGTGGAGGCGCTCGGCGCGCTGCCGCAGATGACCGGGCAGGTGCGGGCGGCGTCCGGATCGTGAGGCTCACCGGCCGTCGCCGTCCCAGTCCGTCTCGGGATCCTCGGCCACGCGGCGCCCGATCTGGGCCGTGAGCGGCACGCGGATCGCGCAGCGCAGCCCGTCCGGCTCGTAGCGCAGGTCGACCGCCGCGCCGAGATCGTAGGCCAGCATCTCCGTCAGCACGTCCGTGCCGAAGCCGCGCCGTCCGGAGGCCTGGACACCGCGGCCGCCGGTCTCGGCCCAGTCGAGGCTGAGGACGGGCGGTCCGGCCTCCGCGTCCGTCACCCGCCACGCGGCGCGGATCCGGCCCTGGGGGAGCGCCAGGGATCCGTGCTCCACCGCGTTGCTCGCCAGTTCGTGCAGGGCCAGCGCGACGACCTGGGCGACCTTGGGGCGGAGGCGCACCCGCGGGCCCGCGAGGCTGGCCTGCTCGCCCTCGCGGGCGAGGTGGAACATCAGCTCGTCCGAGATCAGCGTGTGCAGGTCCGCGTCGCCGAACGCGTCCGTGGCGGCCTGCACGCGCATGATCGCCCCGAACCGGCCGTCGAGATGCGCCACGTAGCTCTCGACATCCGCGGCGCTCTCGGCGGAGCGGTGCATGACGGTGCGCATCATCGCCATCGTGTTGCGCATGCCGTGGCGCAGGCCGTCCGGGAGCCCCGCCGCGTCGAGCAGCCGGCGCAAGCGCGCGTTGTCGGCCTCGAGGGCCGCGAGTCGCTCCGCCGGATCGCGAGGGTCTGTCATGCCGGGCCACTCCGGATGTCGTTCAACCTGGCTCAATCACCGCGGGGCGGCCAGGGTTCAGCGCGCGGCGGCGTGGCCGGCCTCGGTGAGATGGAGGTACGCGGTGTCGAAATGCGCGAGCCGGGCGAGCGCGGCCGGATCGTGGATCGTCAGGCGCCGGCTGCGCAGGGTGATCAGCCCCATGCCGCGCAGTTCCTGGAGCGTGCGGTTGATGTGCACGCTGGTCTGCCCCATCGCGTCGCCGAGATCGTTCTGCGTCATCGGCATCGCGCAGGTATTCCCGTCGTTCAGGCCGATGGCTGCCAAGCGCGCGTGCACCTCGCAGAACAGGTGGGCGAGGCGCTCGATCCCGGTGCGGCTGCCGAGGCTGACCGTCCACTCGCGCTGGATCGCCGCGGTGGCCAGGGCCTCGCGGTGGAAGGCCATGTCGAGCCGCGGGCTGCGGGCGGTCACGTCCCGCATCGCGGGGCCGGAGATCTGGCCGAGGAGCACGGGCGTGATCGCGCCGATCGCGTGATCCATCTCGTCGAGGAGGAAGATGTGCGGGTCGCACGGGTCGCCCGGGAGCAGGAGCGAGACGATCTGGCGGCGCCCGTTGGCGAACTGCCGGTACCGGCAGGCCCAGCCCTCGAGGATCACGGTGATCGCGCGCGGATCCTCGCCCTCGTGGATGATGTCGGTGCGCGCGGCGACCATGCGGCTCGGGCTCATGGCGTCGGCCAAGCACATCCGGTCGTCTTCGGAGAGCCCGACATAGCAATTTAGCTTGTGCACGAGCGGGTTTGGCATGGCGGCGACTCCACGACGGCGTGGGGGCGCGAACCTACATTTTGTTTCAAGCCATGAATACTTACGCAGATTAGTTTGTGCTACCGTAAGGTGTCTTTCCGCCCGCCGCACCTGGCCGAATCGCCCGGATCCAGGCCCGTCACCGTCGCGAGGCGGCAATATCTCGGCGGTTCGGGCGGCCCATCGCGAGGACTAGGGCAGTGATACCGCGCCAGACTCTCCCGGAGGGAGAATGTTCGCGCGTTGTGTCGAAATTGAAAAGACTGTGCTTTTGACTTCGCGGACCCGGCGGAGCACGATTTGACTGGCGGGAATGCCGGAATATCGGCTCGGGACACGTCGTCGTCCTGTTCCTCGCCTTCTCTCAACGGGTTCTGCCGGTTCGCGCCGCAGCGGACGGCCTATCGTGGACGGATTCCTGCCCATGCAGCCTGCGCTGCGCCTCGTCCGCCCGGTCCGGGACGGGCGACCCCCCCTCCCCCGGCCCGCCGCCCGCCCGGCGGCAGGCCCCGGCGGCGGCCCGCACCGGGACCGGGCGGACGCGGTCCTGTCGGTCGAGGGGCTGTCCCTCGCCTTCGGCGGCACCGTCGCCTTCGCGGAGATCGACCTCGCGGTCGGGGCCGGCGAGATCCACGCCGTGATCGGGCCGAACGGCGCCGGCAAATCCTCGCTGATCAACGCGATCACCGGCCTCTACGCGCCGCGGGCCGGGCGGGTGCGGCTCGGCGCGGAGAGCTTCGCCCGGGTGCCGGCCGGGCGGCTCGCCGCGCTGGGCGTCGCCCGGACCTTCCAGAACCTCGCCCTGTTCGCGGGCCTGAGCGTGCGCGACAACGTCCTCGCGGGGCTCTCGGCCGCGCGGCGCGCCGGGCCCGCGGCCCAGATCCTGGGCCTGCCCTCCGCCCGGCGGGAGGCGCGCGCGCACCGCGCCGCCGCCGAGGCGGTGATCGGACGCCTCGGCCTCGCGGCGGTGGCCGACCGCCCCGCCGGCAGCCTCCCCTACGGGCTCCAGAAGCGGGTCGAGCTCGGCCGGGCCCTGGTGGCCGGGCCGCGGCTCCTGCTCCTCGACGAGCCGATGGCCGGCATGACGGCGACCGAGAAGGCCGAGATGACCGGCTTCATCCGGGCGGCGCGGGATCGGTCCGGGGCCGCGATCGTCCTGATCGAGCACGATATCGGCGTCGTCATGCGCCTCTCCGACCGGGTGACCGTGCTCGATCACGGCCGCCGCATCGCCACCGGCACGCCCGCGGAGGTGCGGGCGGACCCGGCGGTCATCGCGGCCTATCTGGGGCTCGCGGACGGGGAGGCGGATGCCGCCGCTGATCCCGCCGCTGATCCCGCCGCGGATGGAGACGCGGCTGAAGACGGGGACGCGGCCGCCGCATGAGCCCGGATCTCGCCTTCCTGATCGAGGTCGTCGTCGGCGGCCTCCTGTCGGGCGTCATGTACGCCCTCGTGGCGATCGGCTTCGTGCTGATCTACAAGACCTCGGGCGTGCTCAACTTCGCGCAGGGCGCGATGGTGCTGTTCGCCGCCCTCACCTTCGTGAGCCTGACCGAGCGCGGCCTGCCCGTCCCGGCGGCCCTGGCCGCGACGCTCGCCGCGATGGTGGTGGTCGGTCTCGGCGTGGAGCGCCTGGTGCTGCGGCCGCTCGTCAACCAGCCGCCCATCACCCTGTTCATGGCGACGCTGGGCGTCGCCTACGTGATCGAGGGCGCGGCCCAGCTCGCCTGGGGCACCCAGGTCCACGGCCTCGACCTCGGCATCGACGACACGCCGATCGATCTCGGCGGCGTGCTGGTCAGCCGGTTCGACCTGTTCGCCGCCGCGGTGGCGGGCCTGATGGTGGCGGTCCTCGCCGCCTTCTTCCGCTACACCCGCACCGGCCTCGCCTTCCGGGCGGTGGCGGACGATCCGCTCGCCGCCCTCAACACCGGCCTGCGCCTGCCCCGGATCTGGTCGGCGGTCTGGATCGCCGCCGGGATCGTCGCGCTGGTGGCGGGGCTGCTCTGGGGGGCGCGGCTCGGCGTGCAGTTCTCCCTGTCGCTGGTGGTGCTGAAGGCGCTGCCGGTGCTCGTGCTCGGCGGCTTCGACTCCGTCGCCGGGGCGATCGTGGCCGGGCTCATCGTCGGCGCGGCGGAGAAGCTGTCCGAGGTCTATCTCGGTCCGGTCATCGGCGGCGGCATCGAGGGCTGGATCGCCTACGTGGCGGCCCTGGGCTTCCTGCTGGTCCGGCCGTCGGGCCTGCTCGGCCTGCGCGCCGTCGAGCGGGTCTGAGCCGCCGTGGTGGCCCTCCCCCGCGCCGTGCCGCGCCCGCACCTGCCCGCCGGGCCCCTCGGCCTCGGCGCCCTGCTGGTCCTCGCCTACGGGATCCTTCCGCTCACCGGCACGAGCTACCTGTTCGAGGCGCTGCTGACGCCGTTCCTGGCCCTGGCGCTGGCCGGCCTCGGGCTCAACCTGCTCACCGGCTATGCCGGGCTGCTCTCCCTGGGCTCGGCCGCCTTCATGGCGGTCGGGGCCTACGCGGCCTTCAACCTGTCGCTGCGCCTGCCCGGCCTGCCGCTCCCGGCGTCGCTCCTGCTCGCCGGCCTCGTGGCGGCGCTCGCCGGGCTGGTGGCGGGGCTGCCGGCCCTGCGCCTGCGGGGCTTCTACCTCGCGGTCTCGACGCTCGCCGTGCAGTTCTTCGTGGCCTGGGCGCTGAACCGGATCGGCTGGATCTCCGACGACAGCCCCTCGGGCATCGTCACCGCCCCCCGGCTGGTGGTGGCCGGCCTGTCCTTCGACGACCCGCGCGGCCGCTACCTGGTCACGCTCACGGTGGTCACGCTGCTGACCTTCGTCGCGTGGAGGCTCGTGACCTCGCCCACGGGCCGGAACCTCGTGGCGATCCGCGACAACGAGACTGCCGCCCGCCTCGTCGGCGTGCGGGTCGCCCGGACCAAGCTCCTGGCCTTCGCGGCCTCGTCCTTCGTGATCGGGATCGCCGGGGCGCTCTGGGCCTTCGCGTATCTGCGCACCGTCGAGCCGGCGGGGTTCAACCTCGACCGCTCCTTCCAGATCCTGTTCATCGTGATCATCGGCGGCCTCGGCACCCTGCGCGGCGCCTTCCTGGGCGCGGGCTTCATCGTGGTGCTGCCCCTGCTCCTGTCGCGCCTCGGCGCGGCGCTGCTCGGCGACGGGTTCGATTCCGGCACCCTGGAGATGGTCCAGCGCGTCGTACTCGGCGCCCTGATCGTCGCCGTGCTGATCCGCGAGCCCGCCGGCCTCGCCGCCCTCCTCGACCGGGCGGGCCGCCGCCTCGGCCGCCGCGCTGCCTGATCCCCTCCCCGCCTGACCAACCCCAGGACGACCATGCCCCTGACGACCCGTCTCCGCGCCGCGCTCCTCGCCGGCACCGTCGCGCTCGCCGGCGCGGCCCCCCGGGCCGCTTGGGCCGACGAGCAGTATTTCCCGCTCCAGAGCTACCGGGTCGGCCCCTACGCGGCCGGCGGGACCGGCTTCTTCGGCGGCTTCATCGACTATCTCAACCTGATCAACGCCCGCGACGGCGGGGTGAACGGCGTCAAGCTCACCTGGAGCGAGGGCGAGACCCAGTACGAGGTCGAGCGCGGCGTCGAGGTCTACGAGCGGCTGAAGTCCCGGCCCGGCATCGCCGCCTGGAACCCGCTCTCGGTGGGCATCGCCTACGCGATGATCGACCGCATCACCGCCGACAAGGTGCCGCTGATCACGATCAACCACGGCCGCACCGACTCCACCGACGGGCGCGTCTTCCCCTACGTGTTCCCGCTGCTGCTCAACCCCTACAGCGAGACGAGCGGCATCATCCAGTATCTCGGCACCCGCGCGGGCGGCGGCCTCGACAAGCTGAAGGGCAAGACCGTCGCGGTGCTCTACCACGGCTCGCCCTACGGCAAGGAGACGATCCCGATCTACGCGCGGCTCGCCGAGCGCTACGGCTTCACCGTCGCGCAGATCGAGGTGCCCCATCCCGGCAACGAGCAGCAGTCGCAGTGGCTCACGATCCGGCGCCTGCGGCCCGACTTCGTGGTGCTGCGCGGCTGGGGCGTGATGAACCCGGTGGCCCTGAAGACCGCTCAGAAGACCGGCTTCCCGGCCGACCGCATCGTCGGCAATGTCTGGTCGAACTCGGAGGAGGACGTGATCCCGGCGGGCGACGCCGCCAAGGGCTACGTCGCCATCACGACCCAGGCCTCGGGCACCGCCTACCCGGTGATCCAGGAGGTCGTCGGCAGGGTCTACGGGGCCGGCAACGGCAACCTCGCCGACCGGAAGCGGATCGGCAGCGTCTACCACAATCTCGGGGTGCTGAACGGCATCCTCAACGTCGAGGCGGTGCGGATCGCGCAAGCGCGGTTCGGCCAGCGGACGCTCACCGGCGACGAGGTGCGCTGGGGCTTCGAGCACCTGCGCCTCGACGAGGCCCGGGTGGCGGCGCTCGGCGCCAAGGGCCTGTTCCACTCGATCAACGTCACCTGCGCCAACCACGAGGGCGAGGGCCGCGTCACCTTCCAGCAATGGGACGGGGCGAAGTGGACCGTGGTGTCCGACTGGATCGCCCCCGACTGGGCGAGCCTGCGCCCGCTCATCGAGGCCTCCGCGACCGCCTACGCCAAGGAGCGCGGCATCACCCCGCGCGACTGCGCGGCCGAGGAGGCCGCGGACGTGGCCGGCAAGCAGGCCGCCGCGGCGGCCCGGTGAGCGCCCGGTGAGCACCGCGCCCCCCCTCCTGCAGGTCGAGGCCCTGGAGGTCGTCTACGGCGGGGCGGTGCACGCCCTGCACGGCGTCGACCTCGCGGTCCGGGCGGGGGAGATCGTCGCCCTGGTCGGCGCCAACGGCGCCGGCAAGACGACCCTGCTGCGGGCGGTGTCGAACCTGCTGCCGGCCCTGCGCGGCCGGGTCACGGCCGGGCGCCTCGCCTATGACGGGCGCGACGTGACGCGGACCCGGACCGATGTCCTCGTCCGCGCCGGGCTCGTCGGCGTGCTGGAGGGGCGCCACTGCTTCCGGAGCCTGAGCGTCCAGGAGAACCTCGTGGCGGGCGGGCTCGGGCGCGGTACGGGCCGCGGCGGCGTGCGCGCCGATCTGGACCGGGTCTACGGCCTGTTCCCGCGGCTCGCCGCGAAGCGGGGCGTCGCCGCCGGCCTGCTCTCGGGCGGCGAGCAGCAGATGGCGGCGATCGGCCGGGCGCTGATGGGGCGGCCCCGGCTGCTCGTCCTCGACGAGCCGTCCATGGGGCTCGCCCCCCGCGTGGTCGAGGAGATCTACCGGGTGCTCGCCGGCCTGAACCGCGCCGAGGGTCTGACCCTGCTGGTGGCCGAGCAGAACGTCCGCCTCGCCCTGCGCCACGCCCACCACGCCGTGGTGCTGGAGAACGGGCGCAGCGCGCTGGCCGGCACCGCCGCGTCCCTGCGGGCGCGGGACGACGTCCGGTCCCTGTATCTCGGGGGCGCCGACGATGCCGGGGCCGCCGCGCTGCCGGAGACGGGCCGCCGCGCATCGGGCTGACGGTGCCGGCCCGCGTCAGGCCTCGCGTCAGGAGTCCCGGTCGGCCCGGCGCAGGGACCAGAGCAGGGTACCGTGGGCGTCGACCAGCCACAGGGCGTTCACCGCGTCGTCCTCGATCGTCAGCGAGCGGCTGTTGGCGAGGCGCACCGCCTCCTTCGCGTCCGCGGCCGTGAGCACCTCGTCGACGCGCGGCGCGCCGATCTCGCCATCCTCGCCACGGACCGCCCCGCGCAGGCGATAATCCGGCATCCGTCGAACCCCCGTCTCCC
Organism: Methylobacterium sp. yr668; assembly: GCF_900116245.1. NCBI lineage: Bacteria > Pseudomonadati > Pseudomonadota > Alphaproteobacteria > Hyphomicrobiales > Methylobacteriaceae > Methylobacterium > Methylobacterium sp. yr668. The sequence goes on from NZ_FOZY01000009.1 coordinate 159,780, forward strand.
CCCGCGGCCGGCGCCCGTCCGGGGCGTGCCGCGGGTGCGAAGATAGGCGCCGGCGCGGCGTGTCGAGGGTCGGCGGGCCGCTACGGCCCGTCGCGGCTCGCCAGGATCCGCTGCGGCTCCGCGAGGAACAGGGCCCGCAGCGCGGCGGCCGATTCGCGGGCCGGAAGGTCGAGGGCGCGCCGCGTCGCGGCGATCCGGGCGGCGCAGTCGCCCGAGGGGGCCGCCGCTGCGGCCATCGACCGCGCGGTGCCCGGGTCCGCGGCGGGCGCGGCCGCCCCGTCCGGCCGCGCGGCCCGTGTCCGGGCGAGGAGCGGGGCGAGCCCGTGCGACGCGGGCCGCTCGGCCCGCAGCCGCGCGTCGAGCGCCACAAGGTCGCCGGCCGCGAGGAGGCCGCAGGCCGCCGCGTCCCCCGCGCCGGCCCGCTCCAGCGTCGCCAGGATCCGCTGGCCCAGGGCGCGGACGACGGCGTCGTCGGCCGCCCGGAAGCGCCGCTGCAGGTAGCCGGCGGCCATCCGCCTCAACCCCGCGGCGGCCTCCGCCTCCGGCCGGCCGGCGGCGTAGCCGTCCCGGTACCACCGGGCGATCGGGTCGAGCCCCGCCGCCTCGGCTTGGCGCAGGATCGGCAGGTTCCGCAGGATCGCGGCCCGCGCCCCGGCCGCGCTCGGATCCGCGTCCAGAGTGGAATCGGGGAAGCGGTCCGGTCCGACGACCTCGGTGACGATGCCGGCCGCGCGCAGCTCCCCGTCCGTCGGGATCCAGATCCCGGCCGGGGGCACCGCCAGCGCCCGCGTCACGAAGGCCGCCGGCAGGCCGGCGGCCCGGTAGGCCGCCCGCTCCGGCGCGGAATCCACCGGGCGCATCCGGCCCCGCGCCCCGATCTCGTAGGGGGCGTGGAAGCCGAGCCGGCCGCCGGTCGCGAGGTAGCGCGTCCGGCCGCGGACGAAGATCAGCGTGCAGGCCGAGGCGCAGGCGTCGGGGACGTAGGTGGCGAGGCCGCGGGCCGCCACGAGCGCCCCGATCGCCGCCCCCTCCTCCACGAGGCCGCCGTCGCTCGTGAGATGGATCCGGGCGATCCGCGGGTGCGCGGCGAGGATGGCCCGGACCCGCGCGGCGACCCCGGCCGCGAGATCGCCCGCGAGCCTCAGGTCCCGTCCGCCCGGCCCGACCGTGAGCCGGGCCGGGACGTCCGGCACGCCGGCCGCGCCGCGGCCCTTCGGCGGGTGTCCGGCCGCGGCCGGGCCGGCGGCACCGAGCGCCAGGGCGGGCGCCAGGGCGAGCGCGCAGGCGGCCGTCCCCGTCCGGCGCCTCCACCCGCGGGGGAAGACCGACATGGCAGGTTTCCATCGTTCGTGGTCGGAGAGGCCGGCGCGGCCGGCAGCGACGCGCCTACTGGAGGTAGGCGACGAACATCTCGGACACGGCCCGGGACGCGTAGGCTTCCGGGCTCTCGCCCCAGCGGATCGGGAAGGCCTCGGCCACCGGGCGGCCGGCGAGGATCTGCGCGACCTCGTCGGGCATCAGGCCGTCGTCGAGGGCGCTCGCGAGGGCGGCGCGTTCGTGGGAGGGATGGGAGCGGACGCTCCGGGACAGGGTCCGGCCGAGGGCGGCGGCCGGTTCGGGGCTCAGGTCGGGACGGGTGTTCCGGGTCGTGTCATAGGTCAGCATCGGTGGTCGCCTCGCGTGTCTGATGTCGTGCGCTCTCCTCCTCTTGGACGCGGCAACACGGCAGACACGGCGCAGTCATCCGGGCGAACCGTTCCTTGCTGGTGATCACGGCAAACCTCCGTTGGGCTCCGCATCGACTGTATGTCGACGCCGTCAATGTAGGTGCCGGACCCGAGAATGTGCTGCCAAATTGGCGAGGACTTGCAGCGCAGGTTGTTCGTCGAAGCCGCGAGCCGGAGCAGAAGCACGGGGTCGGCGGAAATATGCCGGGATCGCGGCCGCGATCGATCGCCGGTGCCGGTCGGCGACGGCCGGCTCCCGGGACTTGCCAAAACCGGCGCGATGCCTGAATATCATTCTTTAACAAGGACTTAGCGAAACAATGCTCCGGCAACGCGCTCGTGCGGTCGAAACCTTCTCCGCCGGGCCGGGGCATCCGGAAGAGACTTCTCGCCGGCGCCGCCGGCGGAATCGGGCCGCCACCGCGACCGATTCGAGGGAGACGACACCATGGCCCCGGGGACGATGATGCGGGGCGACGCCCCGGCCAATGTGGGCGTGACGGTCCAGGGGCACGACGCCCTGGAGCGCGGCCGGCCCGGCTCGTTCCGCCCCCTGCCGTGATCGGCGACGACCGATGCATCACGCTGCCCTGCCCGCCGCGGGCGCCACGATGGCCGTGGTCCAGCCGCCCCTGCGCATCACGAGCCGCAGCACCGCGGAGGCCGAAGTCTGGGCCGCCCTGCGCGCCGAGGCCGAGGCGGCCCTGATCGAGGAGCCCCTCTATGCGGGGATCATCCAGGCGACGATCCTCGACCAGCGCTCGCTGGCACAGGCCCTCGCCTACCGCCTCGCCCACCGGCTCGGGGACGGCGACCTCGCTCGCCTGTCGATGCGCGACCTGTGCCTCTCGGCCTTCGAGGCCGACCCGCAGGCCGGCGCCCACGCGGTGCGCGACCTCGTGGCGATCCGCGAGCGCGACCCGACTTGCCGCCGCTACCTCGACCCATTCCTGTTCTACAAGGGACTCGCCGCGCTCGAGGCGTACCGGGTCGGCCACTGGCTCTGGCACCGGGGCCGGGCGACCCTGGCGCTGCACGTCCAGAGCCGGATCTCCGAGGTGTTCGGCTGCGACATCCACCCGGCGGCCCGGATCGGCTCGGGGGTGTTCATCGACCACGCCACCGGCGTGGTGATCGGCGAGACCACGGTGATCGCCGACGACGTCTCGATCCTCCAGTCGGTGACGCTCGGGGGCAACGGCAAGGAGAGCGGCGACCGGCATCCCAAGATCGAGCGCGGGGTGCTGCTCAGCGTCGGCGCCAAGGTGCTGGGCAACATCCGCGTCGGGGCGGGCGCCAAGGTCGCGGCCGCCGCGGTGGTGCTGCAGGACGTGCCGCCCCACACGACTGTGGCGGGCGTGCCGGCTCGGGTCGTCTCGCGCCTGCCCGTCGACGAGGAGCCGGCGCTCAGCATGGACCAGTCCTTCGGCTACGGGGACGGCATCTGAGACGCGCGAAAGATTTTTCCTGACAACAAAGTCGTCCGGGCGCCGCCGCTGGGCGCGACTCGGTAGAATTAAGTTCTCTGACATGCATGTCAGAGGACGGTCGTGTCCTGTTCGTCGTGCATACCACGGGATCCATTTCTACGAATCGACGAAAAATAGGGACATCATTCCGTTGACCCTTGGGCGAATCAGACTTTATCCAGACATCGCCGGAACAACGATGAAGTCGGCCCGGCCGAGCGTTCGACGATGGCTGTCGGACTGCTAGAGAATACATGATTTGATTGACGGTTCGGCCGCTCGGGTCGCGATCGTCGTCGCGTTCTGATCGGAACGACTTGCGTCCGCCCCGCACAGGCTGCGGGGCGCACCGCCGCCGCGCGGATCGGCGCGGCGCGCCTGAAATCCTGGATGGAGTGAGGACGAACGATGAGCGGACCGGGTCTGAGCGTGAGCGCCACGGCGGCACGCAATCTTGCGACGGCGACCGTCACCTCGGTCCAGAACGCGGCCAACACGCCGCGCTGGCTGCTCCGGCTCCTGCCCTTCGTGGACGTGGCGGGCGGGGTCTACCGCGTCAACCGCCGCGCCGTCGTGCTGGCCCGCCCCGGCCGGATCGATCTCGTCGCCGAGGACAAGGGGGACGGCAAGGTGATCCGTCCCGCCTCCCTGCGGGCCGTGCCGCTGTTCAGCCGGCTGGGCGATGCCGAGCTGGCGGCGCTGGCGGCCAAGTTCACCGAGAGCCGGCACAAGGCCGGAACGGTGATCCACGAGGAGGGCTCCGCCGGCCGCAGCCTCACGGTGGTGGCCGACGGCACCGTCGAGCTGACCCTGTCGGGCCCCTACAAGGGTCGCCTGCGCCAGGGGCTCGCCACGAAGGGCGACTATTTCGGCGATGCGGGCCTCGCCGGTGAGCGCGCGCCCGCCCCGGCCGTGAAGGCCCTGTCGGCCGTGACCCTCCTGACCCTCGACGCCGCCGCGGTGGAGAGCGAGGAGATCCGCGCCAAGATCGCGCAGTACCGCGAGGAGCGCGACCGCCTCAAAGGTCACACCAACTCCTACGGCGAGCAGGGGATCGAGCTGCTGGCGGTCCATACCGGCGAGCCGCGCCTGCCGACGACCTTCGTGGACTACGAGGTCGATCCGCGCGAGTACCACCTCTCGACCATCCAGACGATCCTCAACACCCATACCCGCGTCACCGATCTCTACTCCAACGAGATCGACCAGCTCCGCGAGCAGATCCGCCTCACGGTCGACGCCGTGAAGGAGCGCGAGGAGTGGGAGCTCCTGAACAACGCCCAGTTCGGCCTCCTGGGCGAGGTCGGCCCGCGCCAGCGCATCCCCACCCGCGGCGGCCCGCCCACCCCGGACGACCTCGACGAGCTGCTGACCCTGGTCTGGAAGAAGCCCGCTTTCTTCGTGGCCCATCCCCGCGCCATCGCGGCCTTCGGCCGGGAGGCGACCCGCCGCGGCGTGCCGCCGGTCGTCGTCCACCTGTTCGGCGCGCCGTTCATCACGTGGCGCGGCGTGCCGCTGGTGCCGAGCGACAAGCTGCCGATCGACCTCGACCCGGTGACCGGGGCCGAGACCACCTCGATCCTGCTGCTGCGCGTCGGCGAGGGCGAGCAGGGCGTGGTCGGCCTGCAGAAATCGGGCGTGACCGGCGAGATCGAGCCCGGCCTGTCGGTGCGCTACATGGGCACCAACGACCACTCGATCGCCTCGCACCTCGTGACCCGCTACTTCTCGGCCGCCGTGCTGGTCGAGGACGCGATCGCCCGCCTCGATAACGTGCTGCTGGGCAACTACCATGACTACGCCTGAGGCTGTCGCCCTCGGGCTGCCCGGGGCGAGCCCGGGCGAGCTGGCCCACGCGGATCTGGTCGGACGCCTCGCCCGGGAGATCTACGGGCAGGGTCAGGCCGCGAGCCGGCCCTTCGCGCCGGCGCTCCCCGCCGGCCCCCAGGTCCCGCAGGCCCTCGAGAGCCTGCCCCAGGGCCCGGGCGGCGCGCCGCTGCCGAGTGCGCCCCTGGGCGTCCCTTCCGCCCCAGCGGGCGGCCAGCCCGCCGGCCTGCCGCCCGACGCCTCCGCGCTGGCGGCGCGCTCCTTCGGGGCGCCGCCGGTCGGCCTGCCGGGCCTCTCCGGCCCGACCGTGCCGAACCTCGCACCCGCGAGCCCGGTCCTCGCCGATGTCGGGGCGATCCCGCCGGTCCACCCGGCGAGCCCGCGCCCCGTGCTGCCCGATTTCTCCTTCGCCAGCGCCCCGGCGCTGGCGGCCGCCCTGCCCGGCGGTCCGGAGCTGCACCGGCAGATCGCCGCGGACCATCCCCGCGCCCACGCCTTCGCCCAAGCGCTCGTCCCGCACCGTGTGCCGGCCGACCCGTCGAAGGCCGGCGGTGACGCGGCGCAGGAGCGCTTCGCGCGGACCGGCCCTCTGTCCCGGGCCCCCGAGGCGCCGGCCTCCGACTACTACTTCCTGAACCTCGGACCCGGCCCGGCCCGCAGGGCGTCGGCGAGCCCACGGGTGGAGCCGGCCCGCGATCCCGGCCCGGCGCCGCGCCTGGTCGCGCAGGGCTCGAGCCCGGTGGCGGCGCCCTTCGACGTGGAGCATGTCCGCCGGGATTTCCCGGCCCTGCACCAGAGCGTCAACGGCCACCCGCTGGTCTGGCTCGACAACGCCGCGACGACCCACAAGCCGCAGGCCGTGATCGACGCGACCGCGGACTTCTACGCCCGGCACAACTCGAACATCCACCGGGCCGCCCACACCCTGGCGGCGCGCGCCACGGACCTGTTCGAGGGCGGCCGCGCGGCGGTGCGCCGCTTCCTCAACGCGCCCACGAAGGACGACATCGTCTTCCTGCGCGGCACCACGGAGGCGATCAACCTCGTGGCGAACTCCTACGGCCGGGCCCAGATCGGCCCGGGCGACGAGATCATCGTCTCGACCATCGAGCACCACGCCAACATCGTGCCCTGGCAGCTGCTGGCGCAGCAGACCGGGGCGACGCTCCGGGTGATCCCGGTCAACGATCGGGGCGAGATCATCTTCGAGCAGTACGCGGCGTTGCTCTCCGGCCGGACCAAGATCGTCTCGGTGACGCAGGTGGCCAACGCGCTCGGCACCGTGAACCCGGTGCGGGAGATCATCCAGCTCGCCCACGCCTACGGGGTGCCGGTGCTGGTCGACGCGGCGCAATCCGCGCCGCACATGCCGCTGGACGTGCAGGCCCTCGACGCGGACTTCCTCGTCTTCTCGGGCCACAAGGTGTTCGGGCCGACGGGCATCGGCGCGCTCTACGGCAAGGCCCACCTGCTGGAGGCGATGCCGCCCTGGCAGGGCGGCGGCCACATGATCGAGGACGTCACCTTCGCGAAGACCGTCTACAAGGGCGCGCCCGAGAAGTTCGAGGCGGGCACACCCGACATCGCCGGGGCGGTCGGTCTCGGAGCGGCGCTCGACTACCTCGCGGGTATCGGCATGCCGGCGATCGCCGCCTACGAGCACGACCTCCTGGGCTACGCGCAGGGTGGGCTCGCCGACGTGAAGGGCCTGCGCCTGATCGGCACGGCCCGGGAGAAGGCGAGCGTGATGTCCTTCGTGATCGAGGGGCAGACGAACGCGGCGGTGGCCCACCACCTCGACGGTCACGGCATCGCGGTGCGCTCGGGCCACCACTGCGCCCTGCCGGCCCTGCGCCGGTTCGGGGTCGACCAGTCGGTGCGGGCCTCGCTCGCCTTCTACAACACCCGCGCGGAGGTCGACGCCTTCCTGCGGGCGCTGCACACCCTGCCGCGACCGTGACCGGCGCGTCGCCGGCCGGCGGGCGCGGGGGCGTCGTGTCCGCGCCGAACCCTGCCCTGCGGGCGTGAGGATCCGCGCGACCCGTCGCCGACGTCCGGCGCGGCGCGCGGATCCTCACGCCGCCGGCCGGAGATGCCGCGTCCGCACCGTGCCGTCGATGGCCCGCAGCGCGCGGAGCACCGCGTCCGCCTCGCCCGGCGGCACGGACGCGTCCACCACGACGTAGCCGAACTCGCCGTCCGTCTGCAGGTACTGCGCGTCGATGTTGAGCGACCGGCCCGAGAAGATCGCGTTGATCTGCCCGAGCACGCCGGGCACGTTCCGGTGCACGTGGAGGAACCGCGCGCCCGACAGGCGCGGCGGCAGCTGGACCTGGGGGAAGTTCACGGCGCCGAGCGTCGAGCCGGTCTGGACGTAGTCGACCAGCTTGCGGGCCACCTCCGCGCCGATGCGGTCCTGGGCCTCCTCGGTCGAGCCGCCGACATGGGGGGTGAGGATCACGTTCGGCAGCCCCTGCAGGGGCGAGACGAAGCGCTCGGCGTTGGAGGTCGGCTCCACCGGGAAGACGTCGATCGCGGCCCCGGCGAGGTGACCGTCGCGCAGAGCCGCCGCCAGGGCGTCCAGGTCCACGACCGTGCCGCGGCTGTTGTTGATCAGGTAGGCGCCCGGCTTCATCGCGCGGATCCGCTCCGCGCCCATCAGCCCGTGGGTCAGCGGCGTCTCCGGGACGTGCAGGCTGACCACGTCGCTCACGGCGAGCAGGGCCTCGAAGCTCTCGGCCGGCTCGGTATTCCCGTGGCGCAGCTTGTCGGTGAGGTCGTAGAAGATCACGCGCATGCCCATCGCCTCGGCGAGGTTCGAGAGCTGCGCGCCGATATTGCCGTAGCCGACGATGCCGAGCGTCTTGCCGCGCACCTCGAAGGCGCCGGTGGCCGACTTGTCCCAGCCGCCTTCATGAGCCGCGACCGAGCGCGGCACGATGCGCCGGAGCAGCATCACGATCTCGCCGATCGTCAGTTCGGCGACGCTGCGCGTGTTCGAGAACGGCGCGTTGAACACGGGCAGGCCGCGGGCGCGCGCCGTCTCGAGGTCGACCTGGTTGGTCCCGACGCTGAAGCAGCCGATGGCGGCGAGGTCGGGCAGGGCGTCGAGAAGCGCGGCGGTGACCTGCGTGCGCGAGCGGATGCCGAGGACGGTGACGTCGGCCAGTTCGCCGGCGTCCCCGGGGCTGACCGCGCGCGACAGCTGCCGGATGGCGCCGATCCCGGCCTGGGTGAAGATCCTGGACGCTGTCGGCGCTATGCTTTCGGTCAGAACGACGCGCTCGGTCGACACGGTCTGTCCTCCCTCCACGGACGGGATGCGATCCGCGACCTTGGCGCCGGCGCGGCGCAGCGGCAAGGGCGGCGCGGGCGGGACGGGGTTGCGGGCGCGCGGCGCGGGCCGCCCTCCCCGCCCCGCGGCGGACGGCCCGGCCCCGTCGTCTCGACGGCGCGCGCCGGGCCTGCCAGTGTCCGCCTCCCGGCGGCCGAGGCCGCGGAGCGACAGGTGCACCATGACCGGATCGACAGCCCGGGCCGTGATCGTCCAGCCCGGCGGCGGCTTCGACGCGGTGACCTTCGGCGAGCGGCCCGTGCCGGAGCCCGGGCCCGGCGCGATCACGGTCCGCCTGCGGGCGAGCTCCCTCAACTACCACGACTATGCGGTGGTCAGCGGGATGTGGGGCCCGAGCGAGCCGCGCATCCCGATGTCGGACGGGGCCGGCGAGGTCGAGGCCGTGGGGCCGGGCGTGACCGAGTTCGCCGTGGGCGACCGGGTGGTCAGCACGTTCTTCCCGACCTGGCTGGAGGGCGCGCCGCGCGTCGAGGGCTTCGCCACCGTGCCGGGCGACGGGGTCGACGGCTACGCCCGCGGGGGCGTCACCGCGCCTGCCACCGCCTTCACCCGCGCCCCGCGGGGTTGGGACCACGCCGAGGCGGCGACGCTGACCACCGCCGCGCTCACCGCGTGGCGGGCGCTGCACGCCGATGCCGGCCTGAAGAGCGGCGACGTGGTGCTGGTGCAGGGCACCGGCGGCGTGTCGCTGTTCGGCCTGCAATTCGCCAAGGCGGCGGGGGCCACGGTGATCGCCACCTCCTCCAGCGACGACAAGCTGGGGCGCCTGCGCGGTCTCGGCGCCGACCACGTCATCAACTACCGCACCGACCCGGCCTGGGGCGAGACCGCCCGGCGCCTGACCGACGGGCGCGGTGTCGACCACGTCCTCGACGTCGGCGGCCCGGCGACGCTGGAGCAGTCCATGGCCGCCGCGCGGGTCGCCGGCCACGTCTCGGTGATCGGCATCCTCTCGGGGGTCGCGGGCGAGCTGCCGCTGGTGCCGGCGCTCCTGAAGCAGATCCGGCTGCAGGGCGTGCTGGTCGGCAGCCGGCGCCACCAGATCGAGATGATCCGCGGCATCGACGCCTGCGGGCTGCGGCCGGTCATCGACCGCCGCTTCCCCCTCGACGACCTCGTCGCGGCGTTCCGCCACCAGGAGAGCAACCGTCACTTCGGCAAGATCTGCGTCGAGATCTGAGCGGTCCGGCCGGGCCCGAGGCGGTGCAGCGGGCGGTGCGGCGGGCGTTCAGCGGAAGGCGATCCCGAGCCCACCGGGTATCATCAGGGCCCGGGGCGTCTCGGCCTGGCTCGGCGGCGGCGGCACGTGCGCGCAGCCGTTCTCGCAGAACGTGCGAAGTGTGCGCCGGTCGAGACCGATGTCGCTCAGCATCTCGTCGTCGAGGACCGAGAGAATGCGAAGATTTCGCGCCGCGATACGGCTCTTCCGGGCAGATTTCAGGAACGAGAGGATCATGATCCAGCCTCCGTTGCGCCGAAAGATCCGTGGTTTATCCACGATCGGCCGGATCAGCCTCGCTTCAATGCAAAGTATGCGCATCCTCCGTTCGGATTAAGGGTGGCGCGCGGCGCGAATATTTTTGCCGGAGCGCGCTAGGCGTCCGCGATCGGCTGCGGGCAGAGCAGGAGCAGGCGCACCAGCTCGGCTTGGCGGCGCGTCCCCGTCTTCTCGAACAAGTGGCGCAGGTGCACGCGCGCCGTGTTCCGGGTGATCCGGCGGCGCGTCGCGCTCGCCGCGAGGTCGTTCCCGGCCAGGATGTCGACGGCCAGGGCCGCCTCCGCGGGCGTGAAGCCGAACTGGTCCTGGAGAATGCCGGGATCCGGCAGGCGCGGGGTCCCGGGGTCGGTGAGACGCAGGAGAACCGCGCCCTCGCCGATCGGGCCGAGCGTCCCGGGAATCGCCGAGGCGGCGACCAGGAGCGTCCCGCCCGCGCCCTCCAATCGCACCGAGCCGCCGCGATGGCCCGCGGCGCAGCGGGCGATGACCCGGCGCAGCCCCGCGCTGTCCTCGGGCGTCGCGCCGCGCAGGCCGCCGTGCTCCAGGCACAGGAGGCCGCGCGCGACGAAGGCCTGCGCCGCGCGGTTCAGGAAATGGGCCCGCCCGTACCGGTCGGCCACCGCCAGCCCCTGCTCGAGATGCTCCGCCAGGAGATGGAGCGCCGCCTCCACGAGGGTCGGGTCCGGGAAGGCCGGGGTGCCGCCGGCCTGAACCCGCCGCTCCTGGGCGGAGCCGATCCCGGATATCGTTTCGGCTCTGCGGGTGTGCAGGTGGGATTGACTGATCACGCTGGGATCCTCGCCGGATCGTCATCACGATATCAGTAATAACCCGAAACTGGCGTCCCTTATTCCCGCCTTATCCCGGCGGGCCCCCGGTCCGGGACTGAAACAGGTCGGCGAAGGCGCGCAGGTCGCGCCGGTTGAGGTCCGAGACCGCCCAGTAGGTGAGGTCGCCGTGGCGCCAGCGCTCGAGCGTGGACCCGTCGCGCCGCTCCTCGCCGGCGCCGGGGCCGTCGGCGGCGGGGACCACCGTGACGCTGATGACGTGCCTGTCGCGGCGATAGACTAGGGTCGGCACGGGGGTTCCGCCGACGATGTCGACCCGGCCGCCGACCAGCGGGAAGCCCTTGTCGGACAGGTCGGGGGCCTCGGGCGCGAGGGGGGTCCGGCCGTTGAACCAGGGCTTCACCACGTGCCGGTCCGAGGAGGCGACGTCGAAGGGCTGGGGCGCCGCGAGGCCGCGGAGATGGCCGGCGAGCACGGCCGCGCCGGTATCCGGGGCGCCGTCGGGGCGGTCGAGATAGACGATCCCGCCGCCGAGCGCGGCCCCGCCGACGAGGCCGACGAGCAGCGTCGCGGCCAGCGCCTGCCGGGATCTGCGCCAGGATTCGAGCCAGGCCTCGACCCAGGTCCCGACCCAGGACCCGAGCCGGGTCCCGAGCGGGCCTCCGAGGCGGCCGCGCGACGGAGGCGGGTCGGTGAAGCCGATCTGCTCGATCACGCGCGCCCGCAGGGATTCCGGGGCGGGCGGCCCCGCGAGGGGCCCGCGCAGGGTGGCCGAGAGGTCGCGGAGGCGTTCCGCCAGGGCCCGCGCGTCGGGATCCGCCGCGAGACGGCGCTCCATGGCCAGGACTTCGCCGGGCGACAGTTCGCCGTCCGCGTAGGCGCTGAGGAGCAGGAGGGTCTCGTCGTCGGTCATCGCCCGTCCTTCGCGAGCCGTGCAAGCAGGTGCTGCCGCGCGCGGCCGAGGCGCGACATCACGGTCCCGATCGGGACCCCCGTCACCGTGGCGATCTCCCGGTAGCTGAGGCCGTGGTACTCGCGCAGGACCAGCGCCTCGCGGAAGGCCACCGGCAGGGCCTCGACCGCCCGGGCGAGCTGCCCCGCGTCGTCGCGGGCGATGAGGGTCGCCTCGGGCGTCTCCGGGACCTCGGTCAGGGCGCCCCCGATCTCCAGCTCGGCGCGGGCCTCGGGGGCGAGGTCGTCGGCGAAGACCACCGCCCGCGGCCGGTGCCGCTGCAGCCAGGAATAGCCGGTGTTGCGGACGATGGTCAGGAACCACGCTCGGGCATTGCCCTCGGCGAACCCCTCGATCGCCCGGTAGGCGCGCAGACACGCCTCCTGCATCACGTCCTCGGCGTCGGTGGCGTTGCCGGTGAGCCAGTGCGCGAGCCGGTAGCCCTCGTCCAGGCGCGGGAGAACGAGCTGACTGAAGCGCGCGCGCGCCAGGGTCGTCATGTCGGCGGCCGGGCCGGGCCCGCCCCCTCGAGAGCCTGCGAAGCCATGGGGTCCCTGCCCTCGCGCTCCTGCCTGCAGCCTTGTGCCACACAATCGGGAACCGGGCGGCGGCGGGCTTTATTCCCGCGTCCGGGCACGCGAATGTTCGGGGCGCTACTCGGGGCGCTACTCGGGAAGCCTCTCGGGCCGGTGGCGCGTCGCGACCGGCCGCCCCGGAGGCGCCCGGCGGTCCGGCGCCGCGGCCTCGCTCCCGCGGTCCTGCCCGGACGGCGATCGCCGGTCGGGTGCCGGTTCCGGGCAGCCGTCCGGACCGAGGCGCTTGCGGGCGACGCGCTCGGCCGCCGCCCGTTCCGCCGCCGAGGGGTTCGCGCCGCCGCTCTTATCCTGGGCCATGGCCATGTCCAACCGGAGCGGGACCGTCCGCGGTCCCGGTCGTGGCATCCCCGGCGCTGCCGGCCCGCATCACCGTCAACGGGAAAGGGGCAGGCCCCGCCTCCTCGGAGACGGGACCTGCCCCTGGATCAACCCGCGGGTCGGGCCACGGTTCGGCGCCGGACCCGCGCGTCGGGACGCGTGCCTGCGCGACCTTAGCGGCAGACGCGCCGCGGTCCCCACGGGGTCGGACGGAAGAAGCAGCGCGGGCCGTAGAAGCGCGGCCGCCGGTACATCGGCCGGCAGCGCCCGTACGGGCCGGGCGCCCAGCCGGGGCCGCAGCCGAACGCCACAGTGCTGACCGCGGCGGGGCCGGTGAGCGTATCGGCGCCGGCGGGCGCCAGGGGCGCCGCGCCGGCGGAGGCCAGGCCGAGGCCGCCGACGACAGCCGCGGCGGCCGCGATCATCTTCACGTGCATCATCATCAGACCTTCTGTTCGGTTCCGCGCCGGTTCGGCCCGGCGCAAGACCCGGTCAGAATGGTCATCGGGCCTGAATGTCGGCTGACCTCCGCCATCATCGTCTAGAAACAAACAGTCCGGCCGGCGCCCGCGCGGGGGCGGGCGCCGCGGCGGGGCTCTAGCGGTGGTCGACGCGGCCCAGCAGCGAGGCCGCGGCCGCGGTGGCCCCCGCCAGCAGGATCCCGGTCAGGACCGGGTTGATCGAGGCCCGGGTGTAGGCGCTGCGCATGACGTGGTGGGGCGAGCCGCCCCGCACGGCCCCGTCGCGGCCGGCCGCGTGGAGGGCGCCGTCCCGCCGCTTGCCGGCCGCGCCCGCCGTCTGGCTCCGCGACATCACCTGGGCGCCCATCCAGTCGGTCGCCGCGGGGACCCGCTTGCGCAGCGCGCTCATCAGCTTGCCGCCGCCGCCGACGTAGAGGTCGCGGGGCCCGTGCTCCGCGGCGTACAGGATCGCGTCGGCGACGTCAGCGGGGTCGTAGACCGGCGGCGGCAGCTTGGGCGCCTGCGCCATGTAGTTCCGGGCATGCTCCGGGAACGGCGTGTCGATCGAGGCCGGCTTGATGAGCGTCACCGAGACCGGGGCGCCCTCCTCTTGGAGCTCCATCCGGAGCGCGTCCGTGAAGCCTTTGATCGCGTGCTTGGAGGCGGAGTACATGCCCTGGATCGGCAAGGCGAGGTCGGAGGCGACGGAGCCCAGGTTGATCAGCGCGCCGCCGGTCCGCTTCAGGTGCTGCAGCGCCACCGTCGAGCCGTAGACGATCCCCCAGAAATTGACGTCGAACAGCCGGCGATGGTCTTCGTCCGAAACCTCCTCGAGGCGGCCGAAGATCGAGAGACCGGCATTGTTGACCCAGGTGTCGAAGCCGCCGTAGGCGCGCACGGTCTCTGCGGCCAGCGCCTCGACATCCTCGCGGCGGGACACGTCGGTCACGACGGCCCGGGCCTCGCCGCCGCGCTCCTGGATGTCGCGGACGATGTCGTCGAGGGCGGCGCCGTTCCGGGCCGCCAGCACGACGCGGGCGCCGCGGCGGGCGGCCGCCCGGGCCGTGGCGAGGCCGATCCCGCTGGAGGCGCCGGTGATGACGATCACCTGCTCGCGCAGGGGCTTGTGCCGGATCTGCATGCTGCGTCTTCCTCTCTCGCGTGCTGTCTCGATGGCGGCGCTCAGCCCCGGCCTCCGCCCGGCCGGTCGCGCTCCGCGCCGAGACTGGTCCCGCCCTGGCGCGCCTCCTCCTTCTCGGTGCCGGCCCGCTCCATCGGGCCGTCCTGCGGCCTGACCGTGCCGGTTGCGGTGTCGCGGGGGCTGTCGGCCAGGCCCGCGCGCTCCGGCTCGCCGTGCGGCATCCGCTCGGCCTGGGTGTCGTCCGGCGTGTCCGCCATGCTGCATCCCTCGCGATGGGCCTGATCCCCTGAGGGCCAACCCGTCAGGCGGCCGGCGTATCCGGCGCCCCCGGCCGCGGGGCGGCGGACGCTGTGCGCGAATCGAGGTGCGGGAGGGTGCGGGCCGGGCGAACGCGCCGCAGGAACACGGCCGCGGGGCCCGTGTTGTCTGCCAAATCTTTTTCACGAGGCGCCGATGTCAGGAACCGCCAAGAAGACCGACCCGAAACTGTGGGACAAGGTCAAGACGCAGGTCACGAAGTCCGAGAAGGGCGGGAAGCCCGGCCAGTGGTCGGCGCGCAAGGCGCAGATTGCGACCGCCGAATACAAGAAGGAGGGCGGCGGCTACGCCGGCAAGAAGTCGGCCGACAACCATCTCCAGCAATGGACCGACGAGGAGTGGGGCACGAAGTCTGGCAAAGAGAGCGGCAAGACCGGCGAGCGCTACCTGCCCAAGAAGGCCCGCGAGAGCCTGACCGACACGGAATACGCCGCCAGCACGGCCAAGAAGCGCGCCGATACCCGGAAGGGCAAGCAGTTCTCGAAGCAGCCGAAGGCCGCCGCCGAGAAGGCCGCCGCGGCGCGCGAGGACGGCAAGTCCACCAAGGCGTCCGGAAAAGGCAAGACGTCCGGCAAGACGACCGGCAAGTCTGCCGCCAAGGCGTCCGGCAAGGCGTCCGGCAAGGTGGAAACGACCAAGGCCGCGCTGATGCGCAAGGCCCGGGCGCAGAACGTGCCCGGCCGGTCGCGGATGTCGAAGGCGCAGCTGGAGCACGCGGTCCACGCCTGAGGCGCGCCGCGGCGGGCCCTCGCCCCCGACGCAAGACGTCCCGGGAATGGCTCCCGGGACGCTCCTCGGCTCAAGCGGCCAGTTTGATCGGGCTGGGGTGCTCAGGTCGAGAAGGGATGCGGCCTGTCCAGAGGCCCGCGCGCCGTCCCGGTGAGCGGGACGCAGCCCCCCGCGGCGCGGGGGGCGCGGTCGCGCGTGGTTCTTAGTACGAGCCGAACTTGTAGTTCAGGCCGGCGCGGATGACGGCAAACTCGTCGTCGCGGCGGCCGATGTTGTTGTACACCACCGGGAAGTTGTTGGCGGCGTTGATGACGAACGCACCCTGGTTGCGGGTGTTGCGGTCGAGGTTGACGTACAGGCCTTCGACCTTGAGCGTCACGGCGTTCGAACGGAAGAAGTTCAGGAACGAGTCGGTGGGCAGGGCGTACTCGATGCCGCCGCCGACCGCGTAGCCGGTGCGGAAGCTGTCGTTGCCGGCGAAGCCGCCGAAGGAGCGGTCGGCGCTGCCCGAGCCGTAGGCGAAGCCGCCGGTGCCGTACACGAGGACGCGGTCGAAGGCGTAGCCGATGCGGCCGCGGACGGTGCCGAAGAAGTCGAGGCTGGAGAGGCCGCGCGGGTCGGTGACGTAGTAGCCGGGGGCCAGCGGACCGACGAGGAAGGCGTTGTTCCGGCTGCGGCCGAAGTCGAGGTACTGGGCGTCGGCCTCGACACCGACGACGATGCCGGAGCCCGGGGTGAACTGGAAGTTGTAGCCAACCTGGCCACCGCCGGTGAAGCCTTCCTGGTTGCGCTGGCTGAAGAAGGCGGTTGTGCCGTTGCCGTAGGGGGCGGGCACGCCGAAGCTGTTGGTGTTGTTGCTGCTGGCGTCGAAGGCGTAGCCGGCGTTGATACCGAAGTAGGCGCCGGTCCAGGTGAAGACCGGGACGGGGGTGAACACCGGCGGCGGGGCGGCGCGGCGCGGCAGGTCGGCGGCCGAGGCGGCGCCGGTCAGGAGAGCCGTAGCGGCGCTCGCGAGCAGAAGCTTCTTGATCATCTGGTCCTCTGTCTCCCGTTGGGCGGGATGTGTGCGGGGCGGACAGAACGCCAGGACGTGCCGGGGCGATAGTGCATCGCTGCAACAGCTCGGAATCGGGTCTTTGACCCCGAAACAGCCGGGTGCGCTGGAGCACATCGCGAAATCGACTGGTCTAGCCCGAGAAGAACTTCGGTATCCGAATGTTTCCAGAAACAAAATGCCCCGTCGCGCTCGAGCGGACGGGGCTTCAGTTTGTCGGTGAACGTTCCCAGGACCAACCAGGAAGCTTCGAGGTTTAATAAATCCTACCGGTCGGCGGCCCGCAAGCCCGATCGCGATCACGCGAGCGGTTAACATTAATTTACGGGTGGTGCCCGCGCATCCCCGGGCGCGCGGGTGCGGGCGGCGCCGCAGATCTCGCGCGATCCCGTCCCGTATTGCGGGGCTTTCGGACGCCATCGCGCCTCTGTGCGGGCACCACTCGCGCGTCCGGCCACGGATCTGCACAGATGAAACCGGCCGCCCGACTGGCCCGAGTCTTGATCGCGCATCCCCGGGTCTTGGCGCGCCGCCGGGGCCGGATCGATCTCCTCGGCACCGGCAGATCTCGCGGGGGATCGGCGGCGGCGCGGCGCCGGTCTCCCGACCTGTGGAGAAGGCGCCGCCACGCCGGGGCGGCGCGGCGGCCGCGGCTTTTCCGGCGCGCCGCAGGCCCTATCTGCCGGCCTCGTCGTCGGTGGAGATTTCAGGAGACGCGCATGCACCCCGTCGCGCTGCCTTCGATGCCGGCCCTCCGGGCCCGGACCCGGATCGGGGATGCCGGCCCCGCGCCGGCCGGGAGGCCTCAATGACCGACACGCCGGCCCCGTATCTCGCGGTGGCGTTCCTCTCGGCGCTGTGCCTGCTCGTGGCCGGGCTGCAGGCGGAGGGCCTCCTGTGGTGATCCGCCCGGTCCGGAGCAACGCCGCCGTCCGTCCCGGCGACCGGCGGAGGCGGGGCGCGGCGCGTCCGCCCGCGTAGCCCGCCGATGTTCGGCTTCTCCCTCAGCGCGACCGAGCCCGACAGCATCGCCCACATCATCCAGGTGGCGCTCGCGCCCGCCTTCCTGCTGTCGGCGCTGGCGACGCTGCTCAACGTGTTCTCGACCCGCCTCGGCCGGATCTCCGACAAGGTCGACAGCCTCTCGGCGGAGGCCGCCCGGGCGACGGAAGCCGAGGCCGGCCGCCTCGCCCGCCGGCTGACCTTCCTGCGGCGGCGCTCCTTCGTGCTGGACGTGGCGGTGGTCCTGGCCTCGCTGGCGGGCGGCCTGATCGGTCTTGCCGTGCTCACGCTGTTCGTCGGCGCGCTGCGCGACGCGGCGACCGCGTCCGTCCTGTTCGCCTGCTTCGGAGCGGCGCTGGTCTGCACCGTGGCGGCGATCGCGGCGTTCATGACCGAGATCCTCATGGCCGGCCGCGGCGTCCGCGACGCGGTCGACCGGCAGCAGGATCAGGTTTCGACGCCGCGGTGAGGCCCGTCCCGGATCGCCCGGACGCGCTCCGCGACCGGGAGCGGCCTCCCGATCTTCCGGAGATCGCGGGGCGAGCCCGTGCCGCGCGCTGCGGCCGCGCCCGCCGTGCGGGCTGGGCGATCCGGCGCGAACGGGCGGCGATTTCGGTTGCGGCGTGCGCGAGCCGGGCCTTAGTCTCGCCGTGGCCCGACTCCGCCGCCGGCGACGCCCGAGTGTTCTGTCATGAGCATCGCGATCCTGATTGCCTTCGTTGCCGGCGCGCTCTGCCTCGGGATCCTGTCCGCGGTCATCCCGTTCGGGCGGCGCGAGGCCGAGGAGCTGGATGAGGCGCTTCCGTACGAGGACGAGTTCTTCGACGTGGGCGGCCCTGTGATCGATCTGGAGCCGCGCCACCTCACCTGACGGCGCGTCGGTCCGAAGCCTACCGGCCTGCCGATCCCCCGGTGCCGGGCGTCGCGGCGTCCTGCCGGGCCGACCAGACCACCCGCCCGGCGGAATCCCGCAGGGCCGCCGAGCCCGCGCGGCCGGCGCGTAGCTCCGCGAAGCGGGCCTTGGCGGCGGCGACCGCCGCCTCCACGAGGGGCCCGGGAATCTGCTCGTCGTGGATGATGATGCCGCCGGCGCTTTCCCGGTGGATCATGCACTGCAGCCGGTAGGGCGCCTGGGTCTCGGGCGTGGCCATGTGGCGATCTCCCGTCCGATCACGGGACCCGCGCGCCGCCGGAACGGGCGTGGCGCAAGGATCCCGGGCGCCGGCCTCTCTCGGTACGACGCGTCGAGCGCGATCCATACCAGATCGGTCCGGCCCACGGGCGATCCCGCGCGGTGCCTCTCGCGCTCGCCCCCAAAATCCCGCGTGGACGGGCATCGCCCGGCGGTCGGACGCCGCCCTGGCTCCGTCAGGCCGCCTCGCCCGCCGCGTCGTCGGCGTCCGGGATCGTCTCCGGATCGCCCACGAGGGCGTCGCGCCGGTCGGCCGTCGCGACGCGCTCGCGGTTTGGTCGGCCACCTCGCCGCGCTCAACCGCGCCTGCGGGTGTAGCGCTCGACCACGCGCTGCCGGTGCGACGGGAGCTCCGGCAGGCGGGAGGGGCCCGCCAGGGCACGGTCCCGGGCCGCGGGGGGCCTGGGCGCGGGCAGCAGCTCCGGCGGGAACCGGGGCGTCTCGACGACGACCGCCTCCAGCACGATGGGCCGCATCCGCGGCGCGGAACGCACCGGTCGGCCAGGCCGTGCCGCGAGGGTGCCGAACATGCCGAGGGCCCAGAGCCCGAGGCAGAACAGGCCGATCAGGATCCCGTCCCAGGACGGCTCGGTCCGGCACATCAGGATCCCGGTGCCGGTGAGGGCGGCCGCGGCCGCGAACAGGCGCGGTGTCGGATCGGCGGAACGCATGCACCACCGTCGGTGCGGAGCCCTAGGGACGCGTGAACGGGATCGCTTGAATTGTCGACACCGCCGGATTCTCCCCAGGCTATTCCCAGGTTCTCTCCATGTTCTCCTCAGGTTCTCCCGGTACGCACCGGCCCCGGCGGCCGGGACGGGCACCGCGGCCCGGCGGACGCGCCTCAGTCCGCCAGGCTGGACGGGGCCTGCCACGCGACGCCGGGATGCTCGCGGATGTCACCCGCCCGGGATCCGGTATCGGCGTCGCTCGTCCAGTCGCCGGGCTCGGCGACGTGGGCGATCTCGGCGTCCGGATAGGCGGCCGCCAGGAACAGGCGCGCCTCGCCCTCGGCCTCGGCCCGGACCGTCACGAGCGGCCGCTCGCCGCCCGCGTCGCGCACCTGCGCGATGAACAGCTTGGTCATGGTCTCCCTCCGGACTCGTCCGCCGGCGCGGCGGGATCAGGCCTGCAGTTCCTCGACGTGGAGGCCGCCGGCCCGCAGATGGTTCGGGATCCGCGTGCGGTCGCGGAAGCCGGCGGCGCGCGCCATCGCGTCGAGGGCGGCCATCGGATCGAGCGCCGCACCGCTCCAGAGAATCGCGCCCGTCGCCGCCTGCATGATCCGGAACACCTTCACGCCACGCTCCCGGTCTCGACCCTCGGACAAGCCGGGGGGACTCGCGGGTGTTCCCGACGAACCGTGGCGGGCGCGCTGCGGCCGATTCGCGCCGGCCCGGCCCCGGCGGGAACGGGCGCCGCCGGGATGCGGTTCTCCAACCGACGTCGGCACAAGCCGGCACGGTGACGACCCGCGTCGAGACCCCGCTCGGGATCCAAGGAGAGCCATGACCAGCCGCACCGTTCAGTCCGCCCTGCTCGCCCTCGCCCTCGTTGCCGGCAGCGCCGGGATGGCCGCCGCGCAGAGCACGCCCAACGGCAACACCTCGTCTCCCGGCGCCCCCGCGGGCGACAACAGCACCGGCAACGGCGCCACCGGCAGCGGCGCGGCCCCGAGCGGCCGGTAACCGCAGGTTAACCATAAGGGTCGAAGCCCTCGATCCTCACAACCGTGCAACTCACCGTCCCGCGGCCACCCGGCCTGCGGGACGTTCTGTTTCACGGCCCCTTGCCGGCCCCTTGCCGGCCTCTCGCCGACCGCGCCGGGACGGAGCACGGCGCGGAGTCCGGTGATTGGAACGGAGTGCCACTTTTCTGGGCAGACAGAATCGCCATATTGTCGGCGTGACCGGGCCGCGCTCGGTCAGGACTAACACGGGCGATGCGACCGAAACCGATCCTGCAGCTCAGGGGCGAGAGCCCGGGTCATCGTCAGGCCGACGACTGGCGCGACGCCGTCGCGCCGTTCTGGGATTTCACGATCCGCCGGGAGGACCTGCCCGATTTCCGCGGACAGTCCCGGGTCCGTCACCTCGGCACCGCGATCGTCTGCAGCGCCCGCGCCTCCGGGCTCCGGTTCGTGCGCGCGCGGGCCCTGACCGCCCGGATGGGCGTCGACCACATCGTCGCCCACATGCGCGTCTCCGGGCAGTCCCGGGTCACGATCGGCGGCCGGGAGCGGGACTGCGCCCCCGGCGACATCTGCCTGTTCGACCTGTCGCAGCCGCTCTCCGCCGCCTCCACGGACTACGAGGCCATCACGGTGGTGCTGCCGCGCCCGCTCTTCGGATCCCGGCAGAGCGGCCTCGACGCCCTGCACGGTTCGGTGATCCGGGGCGCGACCCCGTTCGGCCGGATGCTCAGCGACCACCTGCACTCCCTGAGCGCGCACGCGACCGGGTTCTCGGAGCCGGAGGCCGCGGCGGCGGCCGAGGCCACCGCCGCGCTGCTCGGCGCGGCGACCCTGGGCCTGCCGGAGGACGGAGGGGGCACGCAGCCGCCCGAGCGGGCGCCTCTGCTCGTCGCGATCCGGCGCTTCATCGAGGCCGAGCTGGCCTCCGCGGACCTGTCCGCCGAGACGATCGGGCGGCGGTTCGGCGTCTCGCGGAGCGCCCTCTACCGGCTGTTCGTCCCCCTCGGGGGGGTCTCCGGCTACGTCCGGCAGCGCCGGCTCGCCCGCGCCTACCGCGACCTCGCCACCGGCGACGGGCGCTTCGCCCGCATCTCCGAGGTGGCGTATCGCTGGCGCTTCGAGAGCCCCGCGCATTTCACCCAGGCCTTCCGCGCGGAGTTCGGCTGCGCCCCCCGGGACGTCCGCGACCGGGCCGCGGCCGAGCCCGCCCGGTCCCCGGCCGCGGAGCCGCCGGCCCAGGCCGAGACCTGGGCCGACTTCTACCAGTGGGTCCTCAAGCTGGCGGCCTGAGGGGGCCGGGGCCGGCACCCCGGACCTTGTGCCCCCGGCCTCGGATGGCTCATAAGGGCCGCGATGACCTTCGGGGTTCGGCATAGGCGCCCGGCCGGGGCGCGGGGCTGGTGGGCGCTCGCCGCCCGCGCGCTCGCGCTCGTCCTGGCGCTGACCGTCGCCGCTCCGGGCGTCGGCCTCGCGGCGGATCTCGCCTTCCACGCGGGCGGCCACCACGACCGGGGCCAGGGCCCGGCCCTCGACGCGCCGGCGGCGCCCGCGACCGTCGATCCCGGCCTCTCGGAGCACCTCCATTGCGGCTGCCATCAGGCGGCCCGCCTGGAGGCGACCGAGATCGCGCCCCCGGCCGCTCCGGGCCGGGTGCTGCCGGGCGCCCTCGCCCAGGGCCGCCCCTCCGTCAGTCCCGACCGCCTGCCGCGGCCTCCGCGCGCGTGAGCTGACGCCGCCCGCGGGCGGCGCTCCGCCCGGATGCCGAACCGGCTCCGGGTTCACCCCCACGCGACACCTGAACGGGACCCTCCGGGACCGCCGCGCGCGGCACCCCGCCCTCCCGGCCGAGCAGCTTCCCCATGCGCATCATCCTGTCCGTGGCCGCCGCCGCGGCACTCCTGGCCGCCGGCTTCGCCCTCGGCGCCGCCGCCCCCGGCGCCCCGACCCTGCCCGACCGTCTCCGGCAGACCCTCGCGTCCGTCGGGCTCGCCCGAGCCCCGGCCGACGACCACGATCAGCGCTACGCGGCGGCCGTACCGGACCGGCCCAAAGCCGCGCCCGACCCGCACGCGGGCGACGATCACGCCGGCCACGACCACGACCACGCGCACGGCCACGCGCACGGCGCCGACGAGCCTCACGAGGCGGGCACGATCCGGATGCGGCCCGATCAGGTCGCCGGCCAGGACATCGTCACGCGCAGTGTGGAGGGCGGCACGCTGGCGCGCCACCTCCTCGTCCCCGGCACGATCACGCCCGACACCGACCGGATCGCCCGGGTCCCGGCCCGGGTGGTCGGGACCGTGGCCGAGATGCGCAAGCGCCTCGGCGACGCCGTGCAGGCGAACGAGGTCGTCGCCATCCTCGACAGCCGCGAGGTCGCCGACGCCAAGAGCGAGTACCTCACCGCCCAGG
The DNA here is from genome assembly GCF_900116245.1 of Methylobacterium sp. yr668. NCBI lineage: Bacteria > Pseudomonadati > Pseudomonadota > Alphaproteobacteria > Hyphomicrobiales > Methylobacteriaceae > Methylobacterium > Methylobacterium sp. yr668. Next base: position 182,315 of record NZ_FOZY01000009.1, read on the forward strand.
TCCAGGCCGAGCTGCAGACGATCAACTTCGAGCGCCAGCAGAAGCTGCTCGCCTCGCGCAGCGCCTCCGAGGCCGCGTTCGAGACCGCCCGGGCCGCCTATCTGGAGAACCGGCTCCGGGTCGACCTCGCCCGCCAGAAGCTGTCGGCGCTCGGCCTCGACGCCGCCGAGGTGGCGGCCGCCCAGAAGCGCGACGAGGCGACGCCGAACCAGTCGACGCTGCGCCGCTACCCCCTGCGGTCGCCCCTCGCCGGACGCATCGTCGAGCGCAAGGTCGATGTCGGCACGGCGGTCGGCAAGGAGGGCGATCCGGCCGACCTCTACACGGTGGCGGACCTCTCCACGGTCTGGATCGAGCTGTCGGTGCCGACCGTCGACCTCGCCCAGGTGCGGGAAGGCGCCCGCGTGACGGTCACGCCCGGCCGGACGGGCGAGACGGAGCGCCGGGCGGAGGGCCGCGTGATCTTCGTCAGCCCCTTCCTCAACCCCGACACGCGCTCGGCCCGGGTGGTGGTCGCCCTGCCGAACCCCGACCTCGCGTGGCGGCCCGGCACCTTCGTGACCGCCGAGGTCGAGATCGCGCAGGACGCGGTCCCGGTCCGGATCCCCAAGGCGGCGGTCCAGACCGTCGAGGGCCGGAGCGTCGTCTTCGCGCGCACGGCCGAGGGGTTCGAGAAGCGGCCGGTCACCCTCGGCCGCTCCGACGACGAGGCCTACGAGGTCACCGCCGGGCTCGAGCCCGGTGCCGAGATCGCGGTCGGCAACGCGTTCCTGCTGAAGGCCGAGCTCGGCAAGGCCGACGCCGGCCACGCCCACTGAGGAGACGGACGATGATCAGCCGCATCCTCGCCGTCTCGGTCCGCCAGCGCTGGCTGGTGCTGCTCCTCGTGCTGCTGGCCTCGGCCTTCGGCGCCGCCGCGCTCACGCGGCTGCCCATCGACGCCGTGCCCGACATCACCAACAACCAGGTCCAGATCAACACCCTGGCCCCGTCCCTGTCGCCGGCCGACGTCGAGCGGCAGGTCACCTACCCGGTCGAGACGGCGCTCGCCGGCATCAAGGGCCTCGAGTACACCCGCTCGCTCTCGCGCAACGGCTTCTCGCAGATCACCGCGGTCTTCGCCGAGTCCCTCGACATCTACTTCGCCCGCCAGCAGGTCGCCGAGCGCATCGCCCAGGTGCGGGAGGACCTGCCCTCCGGGGTCGAGCCGCGGATGGGCCCGATCTCCACGGGGCTCGGCGAGATCTACATGTGGTCGGTCCAGTACGCGCCGCTGCCTGAGCGCGCGGCCGTGCCGGCGGGCCGGCCGGGCTGGCAGCCGGACGGGAGCTACCGGACCCCGGAGGGCCAGGCGCTCAGGACGGAACTGGAGCAGGTCGCCTACCTGCGCACGGTGCAGGACTGGATCGTGCGGCCGCAGATCAAGTCCGTCCCGGGCGTCGCCGGCGTCGACGGGATCGGCGGCTTCGAGAAGCAGTACCACGTCCAGCCGGACCCCACGAAGCTCACCGCCCTCGACCTGTCCTTCGCGGACGTCGCCCGGGCGCTCCAGGCCAACAACGCGAACCAGGGCGCCCGCTACCTGGAGGATAACGGCGAGAGCTACGTGGTGCGCGCCGCCGGCCGCCTGGAGAGTCCGGAGGCGATCGCCGACGTCGTCGTGGCGAGCCGCGGCGGCGTGCCGGTGCGGATCCGCGACGTCGCCACGGTGCGGATCGGGCGCGACCTGCGCACCGGCTCGGCGAGCGAGAACGGGCAGGAGACCGTCATCGGCACCGCCCTGATGCGGATCGGCGAGAACAGCCGCACGGTGGCGGCCGCCGTCGATGCCCGCATGGACCAGATCCGGCGGGCCCTGCCCCCCGGCATCGTCGTCCAGACCGTCCTCGACCGGACGCAGCTCGTCGAGGCCACGATCCGCACGGTGGGCAGGAACCTCGCCGAGGGCGCGGCCCTCGTGATCGTCGTCCTGTTCCTGCTGCTCGGCAACATCCGGGCGGCGCTGATCGCCGCGCTGGTCATCCCGGCCGCCATGCTGATGACCGTGACCGGCATGGTCGAGGGGAGGATCTCGGCGAACCTGATGAGCCTCGGGGCGCTGGATTTCGGGCTCATCGTCGACGGGGCGGTGATCATCACCGAGAACGCGCTGCGCCACCTCGCCGAGCGGCAGCACGCTCTCGGGCGGCCACTCGTGCTGGAGGAGCGCCTGGAGACGGTGCGGGACTCGGCCGAGGAGATGATCGCGCCGTCCCTCTACGGGCAGGCGATCATTATGCTGGTCTACGTCCCGCTCCTGACCTTCACGGGGGTCGAGGGCAAGATGTTCCAGCCGATGGCGCTGACCGTCATCCTCGCCCTGGCGGCGGCCTTCGTGCTGTCGCTGACCTTCGTGCCGGCCCTGATCGCCATCGCGCTGACCGGCCGGGTCACCGAGGCCGAGAACCCTCTCGTCCGGGGCCTGAAGGCGCTCTACCGGCCCGTCCTCGCGGCGGCGATCCGGGCGCCCGCCCCGTTCGTCGGGACGGCGCTGCTCCTCCTCGCGGGCGCAGGGCTGCTCGCCACCCGGCTCGGGACCGAGTTCATCCCGCAGCTCGACGAGAAGAGCATCGCCCTCAACGCCACACGGATCCCGTCCACCTCTCTCACCCAGTCGCAGGCGATGCAGCTCAAGGTGGAGCGGGCGATCGCCAAGTTCCCGCAGGTCGCCTACGTGTTCTCGAAGACCGGTACCGCCGAGGTCGCCACCGACCCGATGCCGCCGAATTCCTCCGACACCTTCGTGATGCTCAAGCCGCAGCCGGACTGGCCCGACCCGGGCCTGTCGAAGGCCGCGCTGCAGGAGCGGATCGAGGCGTCCTTGGGCGAGCTCGCCGGCAACGTCTACGAGTTCTCCCAGCCGATCCAGCTGCGCTTCAACGAGCTGCTCGCCGGGACACGGGGCGACCTCGCCGTGAAGGTGTTCGGCGACGCCTTCGAGCCGATGCTGGAGACCGCCAACCGGATCGCCGCGATCCTGCGCGGGATCCCGGGCGCCGACGACGTGAAGGTCGAGCAGATCACCGGCCTGCCGGTCTTCGAGATCAGGATCGACCGGACCGAGGCGGCCCGGCTCGGCCTCAGCACCGGGGCGATCCAGGACGTGATCGGCGCCGCCATGGGCGGCCGGGACGCCGGGGTCGTGTTCGAGGGCGACCGGCGCGTGCCGATCGTCGTGCGCCTGACCGATCAGGTCCGCGAGGACCGGGAGGCCCTGGAGAACCTGCCGGTCCCCCTGCCCCCGGGCGCGAACGGCCGGGCCGCCTCCGTGCTCCTGCGGCAGGTGGCGCAGTTCTCGGTGAGCGAGGGGCCGAACCAGATCAGCCGCGAGAACGGCCGGCGCCGGGTCGTGGTCACCGCCAATGTCCGCGGGCGCGACATCGGCTCGCTGGTGGCGGAGGCGCAGGCGAAGGTCGCCGCGCAGGTGACCCTGCCGGCGGGCTCGTACGTCACCTGGGGCGGCCAGTTCGAGAACCTCGCCTCGGCTCAGGCGCGGCTCACCGTGGTGGTGCCGGTGTGCTTCTTCCTGATCTTCCTGCTGCTCACCTCGGCGCTCGGCAGCGCGCGGGACGCGCTCCTGGTGTTCAGCGCGGTGCCGCTGGCGCTCACCGGCGGCATCGCGGCCCTGTGGCTGCGGGGGATGCCGCTGTCGGTGCCGGCCGCGGTCGGGTTCATCGCGCTCTCGGGGGTGGCGGTGCTCAACGGCCTCGTGATGCTGACCTTCATCAAGCAGCTCGTCGCCGCGGGCCGGCCGCTGCGGGCGGCGATCCGCGAGGGCGCCCTCACCCGGCTGCGGCCGGTGGCGATGACCGCGCTGGTCGCCTCCCTGGGTTTCGTGCCGATGGCGCTCGCCACCGGCACCGGGGCCGAGGTGCAGCGGCCGCTGGCGACCGTGGTGATCGGCGGCCTGATCAGCGCGACCCTGCTGACCCTGGTGGTGCTGCCGGCGCTCTACGCGCGGTTCGCGCGCCCCTGTTCGGCCGACCGCGCCGCGCCCACGGCGGAGCCGGTGGCGGATCGCGCCGCCTGACGGCGCCCGCGCCGCGGCCGCGCCCGTCGCCGGGCGGGACGGTCGTCAGGCGGGGAGGATGTGCAGCATCCCGCCGACCATGCCGAGGGCGCCGATGCCGATCAGCCCCACGGCGATGTAGAGCCGCATCCGGCTCTCGTCGGCGGCCGACGGCGGCTGGGGGTCTTCGGGCAGGTCGAACCAATCCATCGGGTGAGCGCAGCCGGTCGGGTGGGCGGGAGGCGCCGCCCTAGGCCGGCCGGATGACGACGGGATGACAACGGGATGACGGCGGTATGCCGGCCGCGCAGGCCGCTACGGCTTCACCAGCAGCACGTTCACCGCCTTGGCGAGCACGTGGACGGTGTCGCCTTCCTTGAGGCCCAGCTCCTCCAGCGAGTCGACCGTCATGACCGAGGCCATGCGGTAGGCGGTGCCGACCAGCTCCACCTCGACCTGGGCCATCACGTCCCCGCGCTTGATCGCCGTCACCGTGGCGGGGATGTCGTTGCGCGCGCCGTGTTTCATGGGAGCTTCCGGGTTGCGCAGCCGGTTCGGCCGCCATCGAGGCCTATCGCGGCCGCGGCCCCGGCATCAATCACGACGCCGGGACCGCGATCGGGAAACCTCCGGGAAACCGCCGCGGAGCGGCCCGGGGCAGGGCCGGATCAGCGACGGCCGGAGGCTCCGGCCGAGCCGCCATCGCTGCCGCCCGGCTGGAATCCGGCCGCGTTCGGCGGCCCCTTCATCCGGCCGTCCTGCTTCGGCATCTCCGAGCCCGGAGATCCGGTCGTCGTGCCCGTCGTCTCGCCTTTGCCCGTCGCGCCCTGGCCCGCCGCGCCCTGGCCCGTGTAGCCGGCCGCGTTGGGCGAACCCTGCATGCGGGTCCCGGTACTCTCCGCGGCCGTGGCGGCCGCGCCTGTCGCCAGGAGGCCGGCGACGGTCAGGCTGATCAGCGTCTTCATGTGCGAATCCTCAAGCGCTTCCCCAGGCCGCCTCTCCGGACGTACCGGGGCAACGCGGCCGGACGGATCCCGTTCACGCCGCCGCGACCGGACCGGCGCGGGCGCCGGGGTTGCGGGACAATACTTGCTGCGATGCGATATTTCTGCATCGAAGACGGGGCGCGAGCCCGTTCCGCGAGGCAATGTATTGATTTATGTACGGAGTTGAGCCGCCGGGCACAATTGCAATCCGCGGCAGAATCTGTTTGAATATTCGGACGCGTTGCATTCCATCGTGGTGACTGAATTCGCTTGCGGCCTATCGGGCTCCGCGAGGAGGTCAAACATGTACGCTTTGGCCAAGACCAGAGAGAGAACCGACTGGGAGCTGGTCGTCGTCTTCGGCAGCTGGATCGTCTTCGAGATCGCGATCCTGATGCTGTGCTTGGTGTCGATGTAGGCTTTCTTCGGGACTACGCCCGATCCGCCACGCCCCGGGCGGTGCCGGATCCCCGGCCGGGTGGCCGATGCTTGGAGATGCGCGGAGACGCTTGAGAAACCCGCGCGTGCCGGGGCATGCTCTGCCGATCGCAGGAGTCGCCGACAGGGTCGGCGCGACGGCAGGGGACGGGTGCATGGCGAAGGCGGTGCGGGCGGGCGGCGATCGCGAGGCGCGTCAGAGACCCCCGTCCGAGGACGTCCACGCCGCGGAACTCGCGCGCCTGCGCGCCGAGGATCCGGCGCCGCGGCCGCCCGGCTGGCAGCTCTCGCTCCAGGCCGTCCGGCGCTTCATCTGCGGCGACGGCGCGACCCCCGCCAAGGTGGTCTGCGCCCCGGCGCTCGTGGAGCGGGCCATGGTCACCCTGGCGACCTCCCGCGCCCTGCTGCTGATCGGCGAGCCCGGGACCGCCAAGAGCCTGCTCTCGGAACTCCTCGCCGCCGCGATCAGCGGGCGCTCGACCCTGACGATCCAGGGCGGCGCGTCGCTGACCGAGGACCAGATCCGCTACGGCTGGAACTACGCGCTGCTCGTCGCCGAGGGGCCGAGCCCGCGCGCCCTGGTGCCGGGCGCCCTCCATACCGGCCTCAGCGAGGGGCGGATCGTCCGCTTCGAGGAGCTGACCCGCTGCCCGCTGGAGGTGCAGGACAGCCTGCTCTCGGTCCTGTCCGACCGGGTGCTCGCGGTGCCCGAACTCACCGGCGCGGACGGGATGGTCTACGCCCGGGAGGGGTTCAACCTGATCGCCACGGCCAATACCCGCGACCGGGGCGTCAACGAGATGTCGGCGGCCCTCAAGCGCCGGTTCGGCTTCGAGACCGTCTTCCCGATCGCCGATCTCGACGCCGAGCTCGCCCTGGTGCAGCGCGAGGCGACCGCCCTGCTGGCCCGCTCCGGCGTGCCCCGCGCCCCGGATCCGGAGGTGCTCGAACTCCTCGTGACCTGCTTCCGGGAGCTGCGCGAGGCCGTGGACACCGAGGGCACCGGCATGGAGCGGCTCTCGTCCGTGATGAGCACCGCGGAGGCGGTCAGCGTCGCCCACGCCATCGGCGTGAAGGGCCATTTCCTGCGCGGCGATGCCGGCCGGCCGGAGGACATCGTCGCCTGCCTCGCCGGCACCGCCGCCAAGGACGACGCCGAGGACCTCGCCCGCCTGCGCCGCTACCTCGACCAGCGCGTCAGCCGCCGCTCCGGCGCGGCGTGGCGGGAGTTCTACGCGGCGCGGCACCTCCTCACCCCGCAATGAACCCCGCAACGAGTGGTCCCGCGCCGGATCCCGGCCGCCTGACCGTCATCGGCGTGCGCCACCATTCCCCGGCCTGCGCCGGGCTCGTCCGGCGCACGATCGCGGCGCTGCGGCCGGCCTGCGTGCTGATCGAGGGGCCGGTCGACTTCAACCCGCACCTGCCCGACCTCGCCCTCGGCCACGACCTGCCGGTGGCGATCTTCTCGTTCCGGGCCGACGCGGCGGGCAGCGCCGCCTCCTACACGCCGTTCTGCGCCTTCTCGCCGGAATGGCAGGCCCTGGAGGCGGGCCGGGCGGTGGGTGCCGAGACGCTGTTCTGCGACCTGCCGGCCTGGGACCCGGCCTTCGGGCGCCGCGCCAACCGCTACGCCGACCCGCACGGGGCGCGCGCCGAGGCGGCCGAGCGGGCGCTGGCCGCCGCCCTCGGCGTCGCCGACCAGGACGCCCTCTGGGACGTCCTCGCCGAGGCGGCGCCCGAGGCGGAGCTGCCGGCCCGGCTCGACCGCTACTTCGCCCTGCTGCGCCCGCCCGGCACGGACGATCCCGCCGAGGAGGCCCGCGAGCGCTTCATGGGCGCCTACGCGGCCCACGCCCTGCGGGCGGCCGGCGACCGGCCGGTCGTCCTCGTCTGCGGCGGCTGGCACGCGGACGCCGTCCGGCGCCACGCCGCGCGGGCCGACGGGACCCGGCCCGAGCCGGCGCCGCCGGAGCCGGACCTGCGCACCGGCAGCTACGTGGTGCCCTACGCCTATCCCCGGCTCGACCGGTTCTCGGGCTACGCGGCCGGCATGCCGGCCCCGGGCTACTATGAGCGCGTCGCCGCGTCGGGCCTCGCCCCCGCGGCCGACTGGGCGATGACGGCGATCACCGCGGCCCTGCGCGAGGCCGGGCAGGTCGTCTCCACCGCCGACCGCGTCGCCTGGCGGGTCCACGCCGAGGCCCTCGCCCGGCTGCGCGCCCATCCCGCGATCCTGCGCGCCGACCTGATCGACGCGGCCCTCGCGGCCCTGGTGAAGGATGCCCTCGACCGCCCGCCCGCCTGGGCGGCCGGCCGCGCCGCGCCCGGCCACCCGGCGCTCGCCGCGATGCTGCGGGCGCTCACCGGCCCGCGCGAGGGACGCCTCGCCCCCGGCACCCGGCAGCCGCCCCTCGTGGCCGACGTCGCCGAGCGCCTGCGCGCCGCCGACCTGGAGCCGGGGCCGGCCCGCCGCAGCGTCGACCTCGACTGGGCCGAGCCCGGTGACCGGGCGCGGGCGCACCTGCTCCACCGGCTGGTCCTGCTCGGATTGCCGGGGATCGCCCGCGAGGGCCCGGACCGCGCCGGGCCCGGCCTGCCGCGGGAGCGCTTCACGCTCGCGCGCCACCCGCACTGGCTCGGCGCCCTGATCGAGGCCTCGCTCTGGGGCGGGACCCTGGAGATGGCCGCCTCCGCCCGGATCACCGCCCGGGTCGAGGCGGCGCCCGATTCCCTCGGAATCCTCGCCGGGGCCCTGTCCGACGCGCTGTTCGCCGGCCTCACCCTGGAGGGCGAACTGCTCGCCCGCCTGAGCGCGGGCATCGCGGCGGCGCACGACGCCGCCGCCCTGGGCGCCGCCGGGGCCGGGATCGTGCGGCTGTACCGGTTCGGCGACGCCTTCGCGCCGGCGCGGCCGGCCCTCGCCCGCCTCTGCGCCGTCCTGGCGGCCCGGGCGCTCTTCGTCGTCGAGGCCGTCCGGGACCCGCGCGCGGGGCTCGGCGCCATCCCGCTGGTCCTCGCCTGCCGCGACCTGTTCCGCGAGGTCGGCGCGGAGATCCCGGGCCTCGATGATCTGCGCGCGCCGTTCTCCGCCATGCTCGGCCGCCGCCTCGCCGATCCGGAGACGCCGCCGGCCCTCGCGGGGGCGGCGCTCGGCTTCCGGGTCGCCTGCGGCGATGCCGGATCGGACCCGGAGGCCGCCCTGGCCTGGCTGCGCCGCTTCGGCCTGCCCGCGACGCTCGGCGACTTCCTCGCCGGCCTGTTCGCCCTCGCCCGCGAGGAGATCGCCGCCGACGCGACCCTCGCCTCCGTCGAGGGTCTGGTGGCCGCCTGGGGCGACGACGACTTCCTGCGCGCGCTGCCGTCCCTGCGGATGGCCTTCGCGTGGTTCCCGCCCCGGGAGCGCGAGCGCATCGCCGTCGCGATCCTGCGCCGGAGCGGCCTCGGCGAGGCCCGGGCCGAGGTCGAGGCCCTGGCCTGGATGCGCCAGCGCGCCCGCCCGGCCGATCAGGCCGAGGCCCTGGCCCGCGAGGCGCGGGTCGCCGCGCGGCTCGCCCGCCACGGGTTGACCTGAGCCGCGACAAGGAAAATTTTACCGCCGCGCCACGGGGAGAGGACTGCATGCAGCGTTACGAGCTGACGGCGGGAACATCGGCGAAGTTCTGGGAGGCCGGAGCCGAGGACAGCGTTCTCATCGTGAGATTCGGCCGGATCGGCACGCAGGGGCAGTCCAAGACGAAGAGCTTCCCGAGCGCGCAGGCGGCCCGGGTCGAACTCGACCGGCTGGTGCGGGAGAAGACCGGCAAGGGCTATCGCCCGGCGGGTGAGGCCGCGCCGGCCGGACCGGATCCGGCCTCCGGAGCGGGCGCCGCGGCGACGGGCAACGCCGCCGCATCCCCGGCGGCCGAGGCCCGGTCCGCCGAGACCGGGGCCGCCGGGACGTCGCCCGCCCCCGCCGCCGGCGCGGAGGCGCGCCGCGTCCCGATCTTCACCGGTACGCCCCTGCCCACCCGCGGCCGGCCCGGCGCGCCCCTCGACGCCGCCGCCGACTGGGCCGCCTTCGCGGCGCGGATCCGCCCGCTGCTGGCGGCCGCCCCGGACGAGGCGCGCGCGCCGGCCGAGGCCCTCGCCGCCCGGCTCGACGGGTCGCCGCCGGCCCTCGACCCGGACGAGGTCCGCGCCTGGCTGGAGCAACTCGAGGCGGCCTGCCCGGCGCTGAGCCAGCGCCCCTGGGGCGCCAAGCCCGGACCGCAGGGGCCGGCGGCCCGGGCGGCGTTCACGCATCTCGCCCGCTGGCTCGTGGCCCGCTCCGGCACCGGGGGGACGCTCGTGGCCCTGCTCGACCGGCTGCGGCCCCGTCCCTCCGGCCGCTACGGCTCGCTCCCGGTCTCGGCCTGGGACATCCCCACCACCTTGGGTCTCCGGGCGGCCCTGGTCGCCGCCCCCGAGGCGGCGTACGCGGAGGCCCTGGACGCGGCCCTCCGGCTCGCCGCTTCGGACCCGGAGCCCACCCTCGCCCGCTGGCTCGCGGTGATCTTCGCGGACGACCGGCCCGGCGCCGACCACGCCCTCTCCGCCCGCGCGGTGCTGGCGCGCTGCGACCCGCCCGATCCCAAGGCCTACGGCAATTCCCACGTCGCCCTGCCGCTGATCGTCGACCTGCCGCCCGCGCAGGCCGCGCCCTGGTACGCCGCGCCGTATCACCGGGCGACGCTGGCGACCTGCGATGTCGGGGCCGAGGAGGCCGCCGCGACGGTGATCGCCGTCGCCGACGCGGTCGGCGAGCCGGCCACCCCCGGCCTCGTCTGGCTCCTGGAGGGGGCGGTCGGCCCCGAGCGCACGATCGTCGCCCGGGCCCTGCTGGAGACCCGCGCCGCCGACGCCCTCGACGCGCTCCTGCCCTTCGTGGGCACCAAGCTGGTCCGCGACGCCCTCGACGCCGCCGACGCGGCCTTCCCCGACTGGATGCTGCGGGCCTATCTCGGCGCGCTCCAGGGCAAGGGGGAGCCCGCCTACGGCCCCCGGGCCGTGACGCTCGCCGCGCGCCACGGGCACGAGACCGCCCGCGCCTGGGCGGCGGCCGAGGGAGGCCGGGCCGCGGGGCGCCTGGACCGGCTGCTCGCCGCCGGCAGCGCGCCTCAGGCGGCGCCGGAGGCCCTGCCGCCGGTGCTGCGGGACCCGCCCTGGCGGCGGCGCGGGGCCGCGCGCGCCCGGTCGGAACGGGCGGTGGCGCCGATCCCGACGCCCTTCGCGCACGGCTTCGACCCCGACGAGGCCCTCGACCGCAGCACCTTCTACTTCGAGGCCGGGACGCTGGTGGAGTCCATGACGGACCTCGCGGCGCGGATCCGCGCCACCGAGGCGGAGGCCCTCTACGACATGCCGATCCCGCCGCCGGCCGAGCCCGTGCCCGCCGCCGACGCGGATCCGGTCACCGCCCTGGCCTGGCTCGACCGCCGGCTCGACCTGGACCGCGACGCGTTCACCGGCTTCTTCTACTTCAACTACGGGCCCTGGTTCCGGATGGTCGGGTGGCAGCCCGAGCCCCTGGCGCTGATGCTGTGGGAGAAGACCGGGCCGCAGCGCGCCCACTACGTCGCGTGGCGGCGCACCATCGCGGTGATGCTGTCGCGCTTCGGCGCGCGGGCCGTGCCCGGCCTCGTCCGCCTCGTCGCGGCGGACCCGGCGCTGCTCCTGCCGGAGGTCGAGCCGGTGGACGCCGCCGACCTCGCCCCGGTCGCCGCTCGGGCCTTCCACCGCACCCGCAAGCTCCGGCCGGCCGCGGCCGCTTGGCTGCGCGCCCATCCCCGCACCGCCGCGCTGCGGCTCCTGCCCGAGACCCTCGGGGCCGCCGGCCCGGACCGCGACGCGGCCGACGCGGCCCTGCGCTTCCTCGCCGCCGAGCCCGCGGGGCGCGCCGCCCTCGACGCCGCCGTCGCGGCCTACGCGGAGCGGGATCCCGGCGTGCGCGGGGCGGTGGCCGCCGGCGTCGACAGCGACCCGCTGGAGCAGGTGCCGTCCAAGCCACCGAAGCTCCCCGACTGGGTGGTCCCCGCCGCCCTGCCCCGCCCGGTCCTGCGGAGCGGCGGCGCCCTGCCCGACGCCGCCGTCACCGCCCTGTGCGAGATGCTCGCCTTCTCCGACCCGCTCGCGCCCTACGCGGGCGTCGCGCAGGTCCGCGCCGCCTGCACGCCGGAGAGCCTCGACGCCTTCGCGGTCGCGCTGTTCCAGTCCTGGATCGCCGCCGGCGCCAAGGCGACGGGAGAGTGGGCGATGCAGGCGCTCGCCCTGATCGGGGGCGACCACGCCGCCCGCGACCTCACCCGGCAGATCCGCGCCTGGGGGCAGGCCGGCCTCAAGCCGCGCGGCAAGGCCGGCATCGCCGTGCTCGCCGGGATCGGCACCGACGTGGCGCTGATGAACCTCAGCGCCATCGCCGAGAAGAGCCCGCTGCTGCAACTGCGCGAGGCCGCCCGCGCCGCCATCGTCGACGCCGCCGAGGTTCGCGGCCTCGACGAGGTCGACCTCGCCGACCGGCTCTCCCCCGATCTCGGCCTCGACGCGCGCGGCGGGCTGGACCTGTCCTTCGGGGAGCGCCGGTTCCGGGTCGGCTTCGACGAGACCCTGAAGCCCGTCCTGCGCGACGCCGAGGGCCGGCGGCTCGCCGCCCTGCCCCGCCCGACCAAGGCGGACGATCCCGAATCCGCCAAGGCGGCGTCCCGGCACTGGGCGGCCCTGCGCAAGGACGCGGAGGCCGCGGCCGGCCTGCAGATCACCCGGCTCGAGGCCATGCTGGCGTCTCAGCGCCGCGTCGCCCCGGGGGTGTTCTGGCCGTTCTTCGCCGCCCACCCGCTGATCCGCCACCTCGCCGGGCGGCTCGTCTGGGGCCTCTACCCGGACGCCGCGCCCGCGACGCCGCCGGGGCACATCTTCCGCCTCGCGGAGGATCTCTCGCCGACCGACGCCGCGGACCACGCCCTCGCCCTCGACGTCGCGGCGGCCGAGGGCGTGGTCGGCCTCGTCCACCCCCTCCACCTCGACCCGGAGGAACGGACCGCCTGGAGCGGCCTGTTCGCCGATTACGAGATCGCCCAGCCGTTCCCGCAGATCGCCCGCGAGACCTTCGCGTTCACCGAGGCCGAGCGGGGCGCCGCCGAGACCCACCGCTTCGACGGGGTCCGGGTGGGCGGCCGCCGCCTGCGGGGGCTGCGGCCCCAGGGCTGGTCGACCGACACGGGGAGCGAGCACGTCCATGCGGTGCAGCGTCCGGTCGCGCTGCCCGACGGCACCCGCCTCGTCGCGGTCCTCCGATTCGAGGACGGGTTCTGGCACCGGCCCGGCCCGGAGGGCGACGGGATCCAGACGCTGCGGACCCTGACCCTGTCGGAGACCGGCTGGCGCGCCGCGGCGACCCACCGGTTCGGCGACCTCGACCCGGTGACCGCGAGCGAGGTCCTGCGGACGCCGAGCCTGCTCGCCGCCGCCGGCGACGCGTGAGAGGGAGACAGGCCATGGAACGCTACGAGCTGGTCGAGGGCAGCGCGGCCAAGTTCTGGGAGGTCGGCGTCTCCGGCCCGACGCTCACCGTCCGCTTCGGGCGCCTCGGCACCCAGGGCCAGAGCAAGGACAAGACCTGCGCCGATGCGGCCGCGGCCGTGAAGGAGAAGGACAAGCTCGTCCGCGAGAAGACCGCCAAGGGCTACGTCCGCGCCGACGGCGCGGCTCTCGCCCCGGCGCCGGCCGCGGCCCCCACCCCGGCACCGACCGCCGCCGCCACCTCGAAGCCGGCCCCTGCGCAGGCGTCCGGGCCGGTCGGCGAGACGGTTGTCGAGCCCGCCGCGGAGCCGGCGGCCGCCCCGCCGCCGGCCGAGGCCCCGCCGGAGCACGTCCCGCCCCCCGCCCCGGCCGCGGTCTTCGCGGCGGTGCCGCTGCCGACCCGCCTGCGCCCCGGTCCGCGCCCGGACGCGGCGGAGGCCTGGCGGGCGATCGCGGCGCCGCTGGCGGCCGCGCTCGGCGATGCCGAGGCCGCGCGCCTCGCCGGAGCGCCGCCGGACCGGGACGGCCTCGCCGCCTGGCTGGACGCGATCGTCGACGCCGCGGAGGCGCGCCGACAGGGGAATCCGTCCCGGGCCGCCACCGGCGACGCCGTCCTTCGAGGGGCACTGGAGGCGGTCCTGCGCTACGCCGTGGCCGAGGGCGGGACGGAGACCGTCGCCCGGCTGGCCGATCGCCGCCGCCCGACCCCGAAGACGCCGCGCGCCTACCAGCGCCTGTCCTGGGCCGAGCCGCTCCACCTCGCCCTGCGGGCCGCCCTCGTGCACGCCCCGGAGGCCGATTACGACGCCGCGGTCGCGCTCCTGAACGCCCGGATCGCCGAGGACCACGACTGGCCGGCGGCCTGCGCCTTCGCGTTCATCCTGGCCGACGACCGGGCCGCCCCGCACCCGCTCCAGCCCGTCGCGGTGGTCGAGGCCGCCGCGTCGGCGGGGATCGACGTCACGGCCGATACGGCCTACCTGCCGCTGCTGGCCGACGCGCCGCCGGAAGCGGTCGCGCGCTGGCGCGCCAAGCGCAGCTACCACCTCTACTTCGTCTACTGCGCCCTCGACGCGGCCGAGGCGGCCGCGACCCTGCTGGCGGTGGCCCGCGCCGCCGGGCAGCCGGCCCTGCCGGCCCTCGACTGGCTGCTGCACTACGCCCTCGACGAGCAGCGTCGCACGGTCGCCCTGGCGGTCCTGTCGACGGGCGAGGCCGGGGCGCTCCCGGCCCTGCTGCCCCACCTCCACGAGAAGCCCGTCGCGGCCGCCCTCGACGCGGCGCTGGAGGCCGATCCCGCCGCGATCCTGCCCCGCTGTCTCGCGGCCCTCGCGGGCGGCCGGTCCGAGCCCGCCCTGCGCGCCCGGGTGAACCGGGCGCTCGACGCCCACGGGCTCGACACGGTCCGCGGCTGGCTCGCGGCGTCGGGCGGGCGCGGGGCCGGCATCCTCGACGCCCTGGCGGAAGCCCGCGCGGTGCCCCTCGCGGAGCCCGCCGCCTGGCCGCGGGTGCTGCGCGACCCGCCCTGGCGGGCCAAGGCCCGGACCCGGGACGACCTCGTCCTCGCCCTCGCGCCGCTGCCGACGCCGTTCGCCCACGCGGTGCCCGAGGTCGCGCCGAGCTACTGGCGCGCGCGGAACGCCGTCACCCTCGACGGCCCGGAGGCGCTGCGGGCCTTCGTGGCGGCCGCCGAGCTTTCCCATCCGACGCAGGGCTGGAGCCGGATCCCGCCCCCGCTCTCCGAGCCGCCGCGCGACGATCCGCCGGCCCTGATCGCCTGGGTCGCCGGCCGCGTCGCCCAGATCGACGAGGCCTGCCATTACTGGGCGAACTCGCCCTATCGCCAGCTGGTCGGCAGCCTGGAGCGGCAGCCCGAGCCCCTGGCGCTCGCCCTCTGGGCCCAGTCGCGCGTCGTTGCGGGATGCTTCCACGTCTCGCAGTGGCCGGAGATCGTGTGGGCGATGCTGTCGCGGTTCGGCGAGCGGGCGATGCCGGGCCTCGTCGGGCTGGTCGAGGCCGATCCGGTCGGGCTCCTGCCGGCGGTCCTGGCGGTGGACGATGCCCGCCTCGCCGGGCCCGCCGCCCGCGCCCTCACGAAGCTCAAGAAGGCCCGCGAGCCGGCCCTGGCCTGGCTGCGCCGCCATCCCGAGACCGCCCTCACCCGCCTCTTGCCCGACGCCGTGGGCCGGCCCGGGGCGCTGCGCGACGCCGGCGAGCACGCCCTGCGCGTGCTGGCGCAGGACCGGGCGGACGGCCGCGCCATCATCGCTTCCGTGGTCGCGCGCTACGCGGACCAGGCACCGGACGTGACCGAGGCGGTCGCGCAGGTGCTCGACCGCGATCCCTTCGCCCGCGTCCCCGCCAAGGTCGGCAAGCCGCCCGCCTGGGTCGTGCCGTCCATGCTGACCCGGCCGCGTCTGCGGGACGGGACCGCCCTGCCGGACGCGGCGATCCTGACCCTGTGCGAGATGCTGTCCTTCACCGACCCGGACGCCGTCTATGCCGGCGTGCCGATGGTCCGCGAGGCCTGCACCGAGGCGAGCCTCGCGGCCTTCGCGTGGGACCTGTTCTCCGCCTGGATCGCCGCCGGGACGCCCTCCAAGGACGGCTGGGCCCTGCGCGCGCTGGGCTGGTTCGGCACCGACGCCACGGCCCGCGACCTGACCCGCCTGATCCGCCGCTGGCCCGGCGAGGCCGCCCACGCCCGCGCGGTCACCGGACTCGACGTGCTGGTCGACATCGGCACCGACGTCGCGCTGATGAACCTCAACGGCATCGCCGAGAAGCTGAAGTTCAAGGGGCTCCAGGAGAAGGCCCGCCAGAAGATCGCCCAGCTCGCCGAGGCCCGCGGCCTCACCCCCGAGGAACTGGCAGACCGGCTCGCCCCCGACCTCGACCTCGACGAGCGCGGCGGCCTCGACCTCGATTTCGGCCCCCGCGGGTTCCGGGTCGGGTTCGACGAGACCCTCAAGCCCTGGGTCCGGGACGCCGCCGGCCAGAGGCTCAAGGACCTGCCCAAGCCCGCCAAGGCCGACGAGGCCGGCAAGGCCGCGGCGGCGGCGGCCCGCTGGGGCGCCCTGAAAAAGGACGCGCGGGCCGTGGCGAGCCTGCAGGTGGCCCGCCTGGAGGCGATGCTCGCCGGCGCCCGCCGGGTCCAGCCGACGGTGTTCGGCCCCTGCTTCGCCGCGCACCCGCTCGTGCGCCACCTCGCCCAGCGCCTCGTCTGGGCCACCTTCGCGGATGCCGACCCGCGGACCGGTCCGGGCCTGACCTTCCGGGTGGCTGAGGACCTGACCTTCACGGATGCCGACGACGCGCCGCTCGACCTCGACCTGACCGGGGCGGCCCCGGGCCTGATCGGCCTCGTCCATCCCCTGCAGCTCGACGCCGGGGCGCTGGCGGCCTGGGGGGCGCTGTTCGGCGACTACGAGATCGTCCAGCCCTTCCCGCAGCTCGCCCGCGAGACCTACGCCTTCACGGAGGCCGAGGCTGCCGCATCGACCACGAGCCGCTTCGCCGGGACCGTCGTGGAGGCCAACCGCCTGCGCGGCATGGCCGCCCGGGGCTGGCCCCTCGGGGCGCCCCAGGATGCCGGGGTGGTGTGGTGGATCGAGCGCGCCGTGACCTTCCCGGGCGGCGCGGCCGGCCAAGCGTCGCTGACTTTCTCGGAGGGCCTGTTCACCGGCGCGGTGGAGTTTGAGGACCGGGAGCAGACCCTCGGCGACCTGACCCTCGGCTCGCCCTGGAGCAGCCGGTCGGATCCGGGCCAGCGCGCCTTCGGCGAGCTCGCGCCGGTGACGGCGAGCGAGCTCCTGCGCGGACCGAGCCTCCTCGCCGGGACGCGGCTGCGGTGAGCCTCGACCCGGTCACGCGCTGGCGGCTCATCCTGGGCGAGGCAGCGGATTCCGCCTGCGCGGGGGCCGGCTGCGCCCTCTCGGGCGATGCGGCCGCCATGGATCAGGCGCTCGACTGGCTCTACGGCCGCGACGCCGAGGGCGCGTCGCGGGGGGAGCGCCGCCAGGGCGGCCGCGAGGGCTCGACCCTGACGGTGCCGGGCTGGATCAACGCGGTCCACACGCTCTTCCCCCGCGAGACGATCGAGCGGCTGGAGCGCGACGCGATCGAGCTCTACGCCATCGACGACGTGGTCACGAACCCCGAGGTGCTGTCCCGGGTCGAGCCGAACGAGACGCTGCTGAAGGCGGTCCTGCGCACCAAGCACCTGATGGCGCCCGACGTGCTGGTGATGGCCCGCAAGCTCGTGCAGGAGGTGGTGCGGCAGCTGATGGAGCGGCTGGCGCGGGACCTCGCGGTGGCGTTCTCGGGGGTGCTCGACCGGCGGCGCCACACACGCCTGCCCGGCGCCCGCGACCTCGACCTGAACCGGACGATCCGCGACAACCTGCGCCACTACGATCCCGAGAGCCGGCGGATCACCGTCGAGCGGCTGCACTTCTTCGCCCGGAACCGGCGCCAGATGCGGCCCTGGCAGGTGATCCTGCTCGTCGACCAGAGCGGGTCGATGCTCGATTCGGTGATCCACGCCTCGGTGATGGCCGCCTGCCTGTGGAAGCTCCCCGGCATCCGCACCCATCTCGTCGCCTTCGACACGGCGGTGGTGGACCTGACCCGCGACTGCGACGACGCCTGCGAGCTGCTCATGAAGGTCCAGCTCGGCGGCGGCACCGATATCGGGGGCGCCGTGCGCTACGCGGCCGGCCTGATCACCGCGCCGGAGCGGGCGATCGTGGTCCTGGTCTCCGACTTCTACGAGGGCGCGAGCGAGGCCGCCCTGGTCGAGCAGGTGCGGGCGCTCTCCGGCCAGCGGACCCGCGTGCTGGGCCTTGCGGCCCTCGATTCGGAGGCGCGGCCCGCCTACGACCGGGCGATGGCCCAGCGGCTCGTAGCGGCCGGCGCCGAGATCGGCGCGATGACGCCCGGCGAACTCGCCGGCTGGCTCGCCGCCGCGATCCGGGCCTGAGCGGCGCCGATGGCCCGCCCCGACCTCCGCGCCCTCACGGATGACGGCCTGATCCAGCTCGCCAATGCCGGGCTGGTGAAGCGGGCGCTGCGCGAGGTGGCCGCCGGCCAGGGGCCGGACCTCGCGGAGGCCGGGGACGGCACCGTCGAGGCGCGCTTCGCCGACGGCACGGTCACGCGGCTCGGCCCCGGCCGGCCTCCCGGCGAGGCCAGCTGCACCTGCCCGGCGAGCGGGATGTGCCGGCACCGGGTCGCCCTCGTCGTCGCCTACCGGGCCGCCCCGGTCGCGGACGGGCCGGCCGACGGGACCGGCGATGGGGCCGGCGATGGAGATCCCGAGGGTGCGGCGGTGCCGGCCGCGGCGCCGGTCGCCTGGGATCCCGGCAGCCTCGACGGCGCCGCCTTCGAGGCGGGGCTCGGCGGCGCGGCGGCGGCGGAGCTGCGCCGCCTCCTGGCGGGTGGGATCACGGTCGGGCTGGAGCGGGGCGCCGTGCCGGCCGCGCGGCTCCCGACCGCGACGGTGCGCTTCCTCGTGCCCGACGCCGTCGGCTACGCCCGTTGCGACTGCGCGGCCGGGGGCGGCTGCGCCCACGTCGCCCTGGCGATCCGCGCCTTCCGGGATTCCGCGGGCGCCCCCGAGATCCGCCTCGGCGGCGCGGCCCCGGCCGGAGCGGAGGCGAAGCCGGCGGAGACGGACCTCGCGGAGGCCGCCGACCGGGTGGTCGCCGGCCTGCTGGAGGCCGGGGTCGTGTCTGGACCGGAGGCGCACGGCGCGGCCCTCGTCCGGCTCCGGCGGGCGGCCGAGAGGTGGGGCGCCACGCAGCTCCTGCTGGCGGAGGCGGACCTCGACGGGCAGGTCGCGGCCTATGCCGGGCGCTACGCCGCCTACGACGCGGCCGTCGTCCTGGCGCTCGCCACGGAGCTCCTCGGCCGCGTCCGGGGCGGGGAGGCCGCCCTCGGCCTCGGCCAGCCCTACGAGACCGCCATGGGCAAGACCCGCCTCGTCTCCCTGGGCGCCCGGCTCCTCGCCCGCGGGCGCGGCGCCACCGCCCGGGTGGCGCTGGCCGACACCGATACCGGCGCGCTCCTGGCGCTGGAGCGCGCGTTCGCGCCGGGCGAGGCCGAGGCGGATATCGCGGCCGGCCTGCCCGGGCGCCTCCTGAGCCCGGGCCTGTCCGTCTCGGGCACCGGCCAGGGCCAGATCCTGACCAGCGTCGCGCGGCGCCGGGCCGACGGGCTCCTCGCCCTCGGCCAGGGCGCGCGGGGCCGCACGGCGCTGCTGCCGCGGGACGCCCTGGTGGCCCTGCCGGCCCCCCTGGCGGCGCGGGACGTCCCGTCGATCCTGCGCCGCCTCGCCGACCGGCCGCCCGTCTTCCTGCGCCCGCGCGACCGGCTGGAGGCCTTCCACGTCTTCCCCGTCGAGGCGGTCCTGGGACAGGCCTGGGCGCCCGGCGCCCAGATGTGGCAGGCCGCCGTCGCGCTGCCAGGGGCGGGCGGCACGCTGCATCTCGCCCGCGCCTACGACCCCGCCGCGCCGCACGCCCTGGACGCCCTCGCGGGCGCCTGCGCGGGGCGCTGGGGACCCGTGCGGCAGGTCGCCGGCCCGGTGCGGATCGCGGACGGCGCCCTGGTCTGCGATCCCTGGTCGGTGTCGGTCGACCGGCTCGTCGTGCCCGACCTCGCCGTCCACGACGGCGCCGGCCACCCGATCCCGCCGGCGCCGGACCTGGGGCCGGCCACGCTCCTCGACGAGGCGGCCGCGCTCCTGGCGAACGCCCTCCATGCGGGGCGGCGGGCCTTCGCGGCCAGCGCCCGCGCCGGCGGGGCCGACTTGGTCGCACGCCTCGCCGCGACCGGCTATCCGGCCACCGCCGCGCGGCTCTCCGCCTTCCTCTCCGCCACCCTGGCGGCTCCGGGCGCGCAGTCCGAGCCCTTCGCCCGGGCCGCCCTCTGGGTCGCCGCCATGCGCGACGATCCCGGGCCGGAAGAGGCCTGATGAGGCCCGATCACGGAATCGTGCGCGCGCAGTTGCCCCCTCGGTCCCGCTGGGGCAGGTTGCCGCGGCTTCGGGCGCCGCGATTCGCCGGCCGGCCCGTCCCGGTCGTTTCGCGAGGAGCCCGGATGCGAGGACCCGTCGACCGTCGCGCGCGCGCGACGCATCCCTGCCCGGCCGCGCGGGCCGGCGCGGTGGCATGAGGGTCGTCCGCGCGGCGCGCCTCCACCTGCGGGACGCCACCTCCGACAAGGTCTACGACGTCGACCTGATCGAGAACGAGGCCCTCGGGACGCCCGAGCGCTACTTCGTCAACACGCGCTACGGCCGGCGCGGCGCGACCCTGCGCGAGGGCTCCAAGACGCCCCAGCCCGTGACCGCCGAGGCGGCCGCCCGGGTGTTCGACAGCGTGGTCGTCTCCAAGATCAACGGCGGCTACCGGCGGGTCGACGGCCCGGAGACCGCCGCACCCGAGGCGACGCCCGACGGGCGCGATGGCGTGCTGCGGGCGCGGCTCTCCGCCTGCCTAAGCGAGAGCTGGGCCGAGCGTGACCGCGACCGCCTGCTCTGGCGCATCGGCGAGTTGCGGCTGGCCGCGACCGCCCCGGATCTGATCGCCCTCGCGCGGGGCCTCGGCCCGGCGCGGGCGAGCTACGCCCTGGTCTGGGCGCTCGCCCGGGCGGCGGGCGCACAGGCCGGTCCGGCGCTCGCGGCGATCGCCGCCGAGGCGCCCGGCAGCGTGGTCCGCGACCTCGCCCGCTTCGCGCTCACCGCCCCGCTCACCGGGCCCTACCGGCCGCCGGAGGCCGAGCCGGACCTGCCCGGCATGGTCGCCCGGCCGGCCGAGGCGGGCGACGTCGACGGGTTGTGCGGGGCGCTGGACGGCCTTGCCCGGCACGATCCGGGCCGGGTCGGGCCGGCCCTGGTGGCGCTCGGCCGCCGGGCGCAGGCGGCGCCCGGCCTGCACGCGACGCTCTGCGCCGCCCTGCTCCGGCTGCCGGCGCGGCCGCCCTACCTGATCGGCCTGCGGCGCCTCTTCAAGCACGCCGAGATGGCCGACGATGCCGCCCTGTTCGGCGCCACCGCCCAGCGCTTCGAGACCGCGCAGGCGATGTATCAGGCCGGCCGGAGCCACGCCTACGTCCCCGACCTCCGGCGCTACGTCGCGGTGGACGCGGCGCGCCAGGGGCCTGAGGCGCGGCTCGGCCTGTCCACCGCCACCCGCGCCTACATGAAGCGGCGGATCTGGCGCGCCCTGCGCAAGCGCGGCGCCGTCGGGGACCCGGCCTTCGCGGCGCTGGCGGCGGACTTCCTGCTGGCGCTCGGGCCGGAGGATCTCGATCCCCCGACCCGCTGGACCGCCTGGGGGCGGAAGCCGGACGGGACCTGGGGCCGGCAGGCGCGGGCGCGGGGACCGCTCGGCCGCAACTGGACGGCGAGCCAGCTCCTGTACCGTCACGCCCCGGAGGCCCGGCCGCGGACGGGTTCGCTGACTTTCCTGGAGACCGGCGCCGTCGATCCCGACCGGCGCGACGAGGCCTTCCCCGACCTCTGGAGCGCCCGCCCGGACCTGGCGCTCCGCCTCGCCGCGGAGGGGCGGATCGAGCCGGTGGCGCGGCTGGGCCTGCGGGTGCTGCGCGCGGACCCGCGGGCCTGCGCGGCCCTGACGGCCAGCGAGATCGGGCGCCTGCTGGCCGCCCCGCACGACGCCGTGCGGACCTTCGCGTTCCGGACCGCCCAGGCGCGTCTCGCCGCCGGGATCGCCGAGCCTGCCGAACTCGCCGCCCTGGTGGCGGCGCTGCTCGCGAGCCCGGAGCCGGAGGCG
This sequence comes from Methylobacterium sp. yr668, assembly GCF_900116245.1. NCBI lineage: Bacteria > Pseudomonadati > Pseudomonadota > Alphaproteobacteria > Hyphomicrobiales > Methylobacteriaceae > Methylobacterium > Methylobacterium sp. yr668. The sequence goes on from NZ_FOZY01000009.1 coordinate 204,121, forward strand.
CGGGCGCTGGCCCTGCGGCGCCTCGAGGCGGAGGCGCCGATCGTCTGGTCGGATCCCGACCTCGCCGCCGCGCTGCTCACGAGCCCGGAGCCGGACGTCCAGGCGGCCCTCCCCGGCCTCGCCGGGGCGCGGGCGCTGCCCACCGGGCTCGCGGCGCCCCTGGTGGCGCGGCTGGTGGCGTGGCTGCGGGCGATGCCGCCGGAGCCCGACGCGGCCGCGACGGCCGCGATCCGGGGTCTGCGCGCCGCCCTGCCCTTCCTGTGGCCGGACCGCGACCTGCCGGTCACGTCCGAGACCGCCGCCGCCCTGATCGCCCACCCGTCCGCCGCGGTCCGGTCCGCCGGCCTCGCCCTCCTGGCGCAGTCCGAGGCCGGGGCCGCCGGCCTGCCGCCGGAGAGCTGGGACGCGCTGATCGGCGCGGAATCCGAGGACATCCGGATCGCCGCCCTCGTCCTGCTGGCGCGCCTCGACGACGCGCGGCTCGGGCTCTACGCGGACCGGATCGTCGCCTTCGCCAGCGGGCCCGACAGCGCCGTCCGGCGGGCTGCCCGGCCCCTTGTGGCGCGCCTCGCGGCGGCGGATCCGGGCCTCGCTCCCCGCCTCGCCCGGGAGCTGATCGGCAGCCTGTTCCGCGCGGCGCCCGACGACGCCTACGCGGCCGACACCGTGGCCCTGCTGCGCGAGGCCCTGCCTGGGGAATGCGCCGCCCTCGACGACGGCACCCTGTGGCGCCTGCTGCAGGCGCGCGCGGACGGCGCCCGCCGCCTCGGCGCCGCCCTCCTGCCCGACCGGCGCGCCGAGGCCCTCAGCGTCCGCCAGATCGCCCGCCTCGGCGGCCACCCCTACCGATCGGTGCGGGACTGGGCGATGGCGGCCTTCGCGGCCGACCCGACCCGGTTCCAGGCCGCGGCGGCCGAGGCCGTCCTCCTGGTCGAGAGCGACTGGCCCGACACCCTCGCCTTCGCCCGCGGCCTGTTCGACGCGTGGCCGGAGACCGCCTGGACGCCCGAGGCGCTCGCCGTCGTCACCGACAGCGTCAAGCCGGAGGTCCTGGCCCTCGCCCGCCACCTCCTGCGCAGCCGGCTCCGGCCCGAGGACGCGGAGGCGCAGGTCCTGCGCCTCCTGGAGCACCCCGCCCCGTCGATGCACCTCCTGCTCACCGAACTCCTCACCGAGCAGGCCGTGGCGAGCGAGGCGGCCTTCGCGCGGCTGATCCCCCTCGCCCGCATCGTGATGCTGCAGGTGCTGCGCGGCCGGGTCGCCAAGGACCGGATGGCCGCCTTCCTCCGGGCCGAGGCCCTGCGCAGCCGCGCCCGCGCCGCGGCGCTGCTGCCGCTCTTCGCCGACCTGACCCTGAGTGGCACGGCCCGGGACCGCAGCGCCGCGATCCTGGCCCTGCGCGACGTCGCCGACGCGCATCCCGATCTCGCCGTGCCCCTCGTCCGGCGCCCGCCGGAGGCGCGGGGACCCGTCTCCGTCTCGGAAGAGGCCTGATGAACTTCGTCCATCGCTACCTCGGCGAGAGCCGGGCCGTCTCGGACGCGGACGCGACCCGGCTCGGCTTCGTTCCCGACACCCTGCGCGAGCCGACCTACTTCGCCGGGACGGTGGCGCGGCACCTGCCGTTCCGGGAGGCGATCTCCGCCCTGCACCACGTCGTCGTGTCGGACCTGCGCTTCAAGCCGAAGGACCGCACCGCCTACTTCGCGTGGCTCCAGGCCCACGAGCAGGAACTCCTGGCCGAGGCCCTCGCCGAGAAGGACAGCCTGCGCGCCGAGATCGAGGCGCTGCGCGCCGAGTCCCGGGACATCGCGGCCCGCTCCGACGCGGTGATGCGGTCGTTCTACGACGCGCGGAAGCGGTACTTCGACTATCTCTACCGGGAGAACCTCGACGCCTGGATCGTGCTCGACCCGGTCATCACCGTCCATCCGGACGAGATCTTTTTCGAGGCCTTCAGCCTCGACGAGTCGAGCTACGGGCGCCTGTCCTGCGACCACGACACGTTCGCGCGGATCGGCGACATGGCCTGCGGCACGACCAACATCGACTACAGCCACGCCCTCTACGACGAGTTCCAGAAGATCCGCAGCTACCGCGACACCGAGCTGGCGATCGACCCGACCGGCTTCGCGGTCCAGACCTCCGGCGAGGCCGCCTACCGCGAGGACAAGATCGACCTGCCCGATTCCTGGATGCGGGGCTTCCTGCAGGTGTCGAGCGCCATGGCGCAGCCCGCCCACGTGGTGGACCTGCACCCGGTCGACATGCACGCGATCTTGACCCGCCTCGCCGCGCGCCGCGAGCGCCACGGCCCGCGCTCCCTGCGGTTCCTGCTCGAGCCCGGCCGGCCGGTCAGCGTGCTGATCGAGCCCTGGAACGAGCGGCTGACCTTCCGGCGCTCGATCTACCGCGGGGCCGAGGCCGCGGAGATCCGCCTGTGGGGCCGGCGCCGCCTCGCGATCCTGGCCCGGACCCTGCCGCTCGCCCGGTCGGTGCGGCTGCACCTCCTCGGCACCGGTCTGCCGAGCTTCGCGGTGGTGGATTTCGGCGGCCTGCGCTTCACCCTCGGCCTGTCGGGCTGGACCGCCAACGACTGGTCCCGGGCCGGGCAGTTCGACCTGCTCGCGCCACGGGCCGACGTCGACGCCGACACCGCCGCCCGGGTCTTCGCGGCGCTCCGGCGCCACCACGCCGCCGACACCGGCCAGCTCGCCGCCGAGACCGGCCTCGACCGGTCGACCGTGGAGGCGGCGCTCGGCGGCTACGTGCAGGCGGGCCGCGCCATGTTCGACCTCGACAAGCGGGTCTACCGCCTGCGGGAGCTGACCCGGGAGCCGCTGGCGCCGGGCGCCCTGCGCTTCGCCTCCGAGCAGGAGGCCAAGGCCGACCGGTTCCTGGCGGCCGGACTGGTCACCCTCGGGCCCGTCGAGCAGGCCGGCGACAGGCGGCGCCTGAGCGGGACCGTGCTGGACGACGGCCGGAGCCTGACGCCCGCGGTGGAGCTCGATTCCGACGACCGCATGGTCGGCGGCAGCTGCCAGTGCGGGTTCTACACCCACAACCGGCTGACCCGGGGCCCCTGCGAGCACATGCTGGCCGTGCGCCGCCTCGTCCACGCCCAGGTCGAGGGCAAGCCGGTGCGGTGGCAGGCGTGAGACGGACCCGATTGATGCGGCCGCGCGCCTGGCCTATCCTCCCCGCGACGAGGGGCGTCGGCCGGGGCGGACCTTGCATTTCGGGCGGCGATTCGCCGTCCCTGCACCCTGCCCGGCAAAGCGTCACTGGCCCGCTCTTCACTGGGCCGGCACTGACCACCGGTGCGCGTTCGCGGTTTGGGTTCGCTGAACCCAAACGCGCACCGGTGGTCGTGCCGGCGTCGAGTGGACCGGGCCAGTCCCGAGACTTGACGAAGGCATCCCGGCCGACGTCCCCCGTCACGCCTCCTGCCTGCGCCGGAGGTCGCCGATGAGCCAGCAGCCCGGCAGCCTGACCCGCCAGCAGCTCTACGACCGGATCCGCGAGAGCTCGAAGGACGAGGTCATCCTCGAGGAGATGATCCGGCTCGGCTTCTGGCCGGACGGGGAAGCGCAGCCTAACCCGCCGGACGACCTGATCCGCCGCCGCGGCGAGATCGCCCGCGCCCTCGCCGACCTGCACCGGCGGGAGGCGGCGTGGCGCGACCCGGAGGCCGCCCTCAAGGAGATGCATCGCCGCCGCAAGAAGGCGGCGCTGGAGCGGCGGCGCGAGACGCGGCTGCGCAACGCCCGCGACCGCCACGCGCGGGCGCAGGCATGGCACGCGCGCCGGGAGGCGGAGATCCTCCATCTCGGCGACGGGGTCTCGGCCGGCCTCGCGCACGCGGACGCTCCGGGGCGGGGGCCCGCCCCCGGTCTCCCGCCCTTGGCGAGCCCGAAGGCGCTGGCCGAGGCCATGGGGATCGGCCTCGGCGAGCTGCGCTTCCTCGCCTACGACCGGGCGCTCAGCGCGGTGAGCCATTACCGGCGCTTCACCATCCCCAAGAAGGCCGGCGGCCTGCGCCGTATCTCGGCGCCGATGCCGCGCCTGAAGCGGGCGCAGTACTGGATCCTCGACGCGCTCCTCGCCCACGTCCCCGTGCACGCGGCGGCCCACGGCTTCGTGCCCGGCCGCTCGATCGTCACCAACGCCGCCGCCCATGTCGGGCGGGACGTCGTGGTCAATCTCGACCTCAAGGATTTCTTCCCGAGCCTCGACTACCGGCGGATCAAGGGGAAGTTCCGGGGCCTGGGCTACGCCGAACCGGTGGCGATCGTGCTGGCGCTGCTCTGCACCGAGCCGGACGTGGACGCGGTCGAGATCGACGGCGCCCGCCTCTACGCCGCCCGGGGGCCCCGCCGATTGCCGCAGGGCGCGCCGACGAGCCCCGCGCTCACCAACCTCGTCTGCACCCGGCTCGACGCCCGGCTCGCCGGCCTCGCCGGCAGCCTCGGTTTCACCTACACGCGCTACGCAGACGACCTGACCTTCTCGGCCTCCGGCGAGGCCGCCGGGAAGGTCGGCGCGCTGCTCAAATACGTCCACGCCATCGTCGCCGGGGAGGGCTTCACCGTCCATCCGGACAAGACCCGGGTGATGCGCCGCGGCCGGCACCAGGAGGTGACCGGGCTCACCGTCAACGAGCGGGTCGGCGTGCCCCGCGAGACCCTGCGCCGCTTCCGCGCCCTCCTGCACGGGCTCGAGCGGCACGGGCCGGCCGGGTGCCGCTGGGGCGCGGCCGGCGAGGCGGGCGTGCTCCGCGCCGCGGTCGGCTTCGCGCAGTTCGTCCGGATGGTCACGCCGGAGACCGGCGCGCCGCTTGTCGCGCAGGCCCGCGCCCTCGCGGACCGCCATTCGGCCCCGGTGACGGCGCCCCGGCAGCCGGACTTCCGCGCCCGGTCCGCGCGGGGCGAGGTGCCCCTCGCCCGCTGGTGGGTGCCGGCCCCCCGCCCCGCGCCCGAGCCGGACCCGATCCTGGCCGAGGCCGAGGCGGCCGCCGCCCGGGAGGCGGCCGAGGTCGCGGCCCGCGCGGCCGCGCCGGTGCCGGGCCGCAGCGGCGTGCCGGCCTCGGGGCGCCCGCGCCTCGGCGCCCCGGAACCGGCCGCCCGCGCGGTGGCCGCGCCGGACGCGGGCGCCGAGCCCGACGACGCCCCGATGAAGCCCTGGAAGGTCGTCCTGGGGATCTTCGTCCTGTTCCAGGCGGCCGCCCTGCTGCACCCGGCGCTGGGGCTGCTCGTCCTCGCGGTCGCCCTGCTCCTCGGCCTGCGACGCCTGCTGCGCCGCTGGCGCCGGCGCCGATGAGCCTGGCCCGGAGCCTCCCGGCCGGGCACCTCCGGACCAGCCTCGCCGCGCTCTTCGCCCTGGCCCCGGTCCTCTCGCTCGGACCGGGGGCGTCCCGGGCCGACGAGGCGCCCGCCGCACCCGTCTTCAACAAGGCCGAGGCCGCGGAGATCGCGGCGGCGCTGCGGCAGGACCCGGCCTTGCTGCGCAGCTTCGGCACCTGCCCGGCCGACACCTTCGCGCGGGAGCGCCCGTTCTGGCGGTGGGCGTTCGCGCCCCGCCGGCCCACCGAGCGCCGCTGCGCGCGCGAGCCCGCTTCCTGCTACGCGCTCTGCACCCGGTGGTCGAACGCGCCGGCCTGCTTCGACCTCGCCCTCGCCTTGGAACACCACTCCCTCGACGTCGCCGACATCCTCGACAAGGAGCGGCTCTACGCCCTCGCCTGCGCGGGCGGGTTCCCGGCGGGCTGCACCAACCGGGCGGCCGGGATCCGGAACGGCGGCTACGCGGAGGATCCCTTCCGCGCCGCGCCGCGCGCCGACACGGATGCCTGCCTCGCCCGGAGCTTCCGTCTCGATTGCGACCGGCGCGGCGCCTGGGGCTGCGCCATGCTCGGCCAGGCCTATCGCCTCGGCGAGGGCGTCGCCGCCGAGGCGTCCCGGGCCCGGGCGGCGTTCGACATGGCCTGCACGATCAACCCGGACTTCGCAGCCTGCACCTTCGCCAAACGGCAGCTGGCCGAGATGGGCGCGCCGTGAGCGCCGGCGACGCCGGACCGGCTTCCGACGCCCTGCGGGCCCTCTACGGGCGGGTCGACCCAATGCCCGAGGGGCCGCCGGCGCCGGGCCACGCCCGCGCCTCCCTGTGCGTGGACGTGGGCGACGGGGACGACGTCGCCGCCGCCGAGCGCTGGATGCTGGCCCATGCCGGCCGGCTCACCCGCGTGCGCAGCACCGGCTGCGGCTGCTGCGTGATCGGCTGGGACATCGAGGGGCCGGCGGCGCTCGTCGCCACCCTGCCGGCGGCGCTCGGGGCAACCTCCGACTGGGCCGGCCCGGCCGCGGCCCCGCGGCGCGCGGCGCGCGCGCGGGGCCGGCGCTTCTGGGCGCACGGGTGGGAGCGCTGGTGGGAGCGCTGGGTCCGCCGCCGCTGAGACGCGACCGACACGCGGCCCCGACGGGGAGCCTAGCGCGGTTCCGCGACGGCCTCGGCGCGGTCCAGCACCGGCGGCGCCGGCCTCTGCTCCGGGATCAGCCGGTCCGGCGCCGCGCCGCGCTCGAGGGTGGCGACCGCCAGGGGCGCGCCGCGGCCGCGCAGGGCGTGCGTCCCCAGCGGGCGGGCGCGGACGCCGTCGGGCAGCCGGTCCAGCCGGTCGAGGAGATCCTGCGAGATCAGGATGTCGACGCCCAGCGGGCGGCACAGGGCCTCGATCCGCGCCGTCACGTTCACGGCGTCGCCGAAATACGCGATCTTGTGGCGGTCGACCCCGACTTCGGCCGTGACCACCGGACCGCCGTGCAGCGCCGCCCGGAGCCGCGGGACCGTCCCGAACCGGGCGGTCCAGGCCGCGGCGTCGGCCTCGATCCGGTCGAGCACCGCGAATACGCAGGTGACGCAGCGCGCGTCCTTGAGGCCGCGCTTCATCGGCCACGTGATCATCGCGAGGTCGCCGATGAAGTCGTCCGTGGAGCCGGCGTTGCGCCGCACCGGCTCGGCGAGCGTCGCGAACACGGCGCTGAGATAGTCCTGCGCGCGCAGGTCGCCGTGGGTCTCCGCGAAGGCCGTCGAGCCGACCACGTCGAGGAACAGGAAGATCCGCTCCTCCTGCACCGGCTTATGGTAGCGGCCGATCATGAAGTTCACGAACACCTCGCCGCCGATCAGGTCGCGCATGCGCATGACGAAGACCAGCAGGGCCGACACGGCCAGCGAGTAGGTGAGGAACCGCGGCGTGATCCGCACCGCCGTGGACAGGCTGTCGGCGGTGAGGCCGAAGGTCCAGACGACCAAGCCTCCGAGCGCGCAGCCGAGCGTGATCAGCACCACGTAGAGCAGTTCGGCAGCCAGCATGTAGACCAGCGCCGGCAGGCGGCGCAGCCGCGTCTGGACGCCCGACAGGGCCAGGCCGGGCACGAAGGCCAGCACCGTCCCGCCCACCGCCAGGGCGTAGACCAGGCCGGCGAGCATCGAGGCCCCGCCGACGAAGAGCAGGTTGTAGAGGAGGCCCGCCCCGCCGGAGGCGAGGAGGAGGGTCAGGGCCCAGAGCCAGCGGTACTGTGGGAGCATGGGCGGTCGGCGGGGTCGAGCGTGGCGGTGAGCACGGTTGGACCTACGCGATGGCGGGGGGCGAAGGCGAGAGGGGGGGCGCCGCGAGGGGTGGGTCGGGCCGGCGCCCTCGGGCTGGCCGGTCGCCCGTGACCGATCCGGAGCGATTTACGCCGTCCACCCGACGTCGTCGGCCGGTGTCGCCGCGCGGCCACAGGTGGGGGCGCGTTCGATCCGGGAGGTTGGGACCTGCCCCCCCGGCGGATCCCGCGATCGCGGGAGGCTGGTGGTCCCGGCAGGACTCGAACCTGCAACCCAAAAAGGCTATTTCCGCCAGCAGCCTAACGAACGTCTACGGGTAATGGTTAGCACTTTGTGCGAGGACTGCAAGACGTAGCGCTGGCAGTTTCGTTTGAAGGTGACCGCAGCGCGGCCGGTCCTTCATCCAAACTCTTGGCATTGCTGGCTGCGTGATCATGTCTCTTCAATCAGAGCTGAACTGCAGCGTGCTCGCACGTTTCATCAAGAGGCAGCTCTCAAGATTGCAATCGAGCAGCGGAATAACACGGTCTGGCCAAAAGAATCTGGACCTACTCCGAGATCGTTGGCCGGATAGGCAGGCAATCCGCCTCCCGACACACTGATGAGATTTACGAAAGTCTGCCGCGATTGCAGAGGCGGTTCATTTCCAGCTTATCTATTTAGGCTTAAAATCTCCAAAGAACGAAGTCGGAATGAAAATTTTATTAAATTTCATGTCGGGATTGCGCTCATCAGCCGATAGTCATGCGCGGGTAGGATCGTTTGACTGGCTATACGGACGCAGCCTCAGTTCGCATATTAGGCTCCATATTTCTCGGCTTGAGGTGGCCATCCACGAAGGTGCCGGCCTCCGAGAGAGCTGCGCGCCCCTCCGCAAGGTTCGGGAAGAACAGATGCCAAGCGTGGATCATCGCGGGCCAGATCCGAAGCGTGACGTTCATGCCCGCGCTGCCGGCCGCGCCGGCCAGACACACCGCATCATCGAGGAGCGTCTCGTCCGAGCCGACTTGGATCAGCGTCGGGGGCAAGCCTCTTAAATCGGCGTAGAGGGGTGAGGCCAAAGGGTTCTGAGGATCCGCGCCGCTCAGGTAGGCCGCCGCAAGTTCGGAGAGGTAGAGGCGCTGGATCATGGGATCCACCGCTGCCTTCGTCCTGAAGCTGTTGCCGCGCAAGGCCAAGTCGATCCAGGGTGAGGAGAGCCAGAGACATCCGGGCAGCGGGTCGCCCGCCTCTCGCAGGCGCAGCGCGGCGGCGACGGCGAGGCCACCGCCCGCGCTCTCGCCGCACAAGGCGATCTGTTCGGGCGAGATCCCCTGCTCCAGCACGAACCTATAGCCCGCCACCGCGTCGTCGAGGGCGGCGGGGAAAGGGTGCTCAGGGGCGAGCCGGTAGGCGAGTGCGAGGGTGCGGACGCCGGCGTCCTGCCCCGCGCGCGCAACGACGTGGCGATGGCTGTCGAGGGATCCAGCCATGTACCCGCCGCCGTGGAGGAAAATGAGGACGCGCTCGGGATCGCCACCAGGGCAGAGGGTCCACTCACCCGGCACGCCGCCGGCATCGACAGGGGTGACGCGGGTGCCGGGCGGAAGCGCGTCGCGGCGGCCGAAGCTGTCGAGCCGGGCGCGCCGTGCGACGAGATCCGCCGGCCGCGGCTGCGCCTGCAGGAAGGCCCGGATCGCGTCGATCTCGCTGCGCATCGCGTTTCCACCCGCTACAGCATGAATCGATCGAAGAAGGCCGCGAGTTCGGCATGGGCGTCCAGGGGCAGCACATGCGCGACGTGCTGGTCCGGCCGCACGACGACGATGCAACCGTCCGCCCGCCAAATGCCGCGCAGTGCGAAGATATCGCCGGCCTTCGGGTCCGGGCAGAAGACCTTCTCGCAGTCGACGAGGTTATAACGCCCCTTCGGCGGTCGCAGCAGCGGTGGCATCGCTCCTAGAACGAACTGCCGGTGGCCCTGCTGCAGGATCGCCCGCACGTCGATGACGGAGTCGATGTCGGCGCCCGCGGGTGTGAACCGCCGGATGGGCGCGTCGTCCGCTTCGGCCAGGTACGTGCACACGGCGCGCAATCGCGAGGATCGCGCGTCGGGCGACTCCGGATCCGCGAACAGGAACAAGCGCCAGCGGCCATCTGCCTTGACGGTGTGGCCGAGCTGAAGTGGCTTAGCATCGGCCAGCCGGATCACCGGCGCCGAATGAAAGCGTGTCCCGATCCTGAAGCCCTCGGCGAGGTTCTGATGCGTGGACTGGCCGGTGATGAGGGACGGCGGATAGCAGGTCTCGGTACCGGCGGTGAAGCGGCCATGCTTGACGAAGTACCGCTCGAACTCGGCCGGATCGACGCCGTCGCCGCCCGTCACGTCGGATGGCCTGGGCGGGGCGCTGAACATGCGGGCGAACGCACGGTCGAAGTCGATGAGTTCCTGGGCGACGGCGCGACGCTCCATCGAGTAGGTCTGGAGAATCTGCGGTGTACACTGCCCGCGGACCACGGCGGCGAGTTTCCAGCCGAGGTTGAAGGCGTCCTGCATCGAGACGTTCATGCCCTGGCCCGCTTTCGGGCTGTGCGTGTGGCAGGCATCGCCAGCGATGAAGATCCGGGGCGAACGATGTTCACGGTGCGCAAGGCAGCCATCATCGAAGGCTTCGCAGAGCCTCTGCCCAATCTCGTAGACCGACCACCATGGGACTTCCTTCACCTCCAGCGTGTAGGGGTGCAGGATGCGCCGCGCCGCCGCGATCAGGTGATCGACCGTCACCGCGTCCCTTGCCAGGCGCCGATTCGCGTCGAGCTTGTCGAGTTCGATGTACATGCGCACGAGGTAACCACCTTCGCGCGGGATGATTAGGAGGCTACCCTCTTTGGCGGAGTGGATGGCGGACTTCAGGCGGATGTCCGGGAAGTCAGTCACGGCAAGTACATCCATGACGCCCCACGCCTGATTGGCGGAGTCACCGTGCACCGTAAGGCCCAAAGCGCCACGCACGACGCTGTGGGCCCCATCGCACCCGACGATGTAGCGCGCGCGTACGGTCTCGACGGCAGACGTCTGCGAATCGTCGATCCGCTCAAGCCTGACGTTGACCGGATAGTCGAAGTCGCTGGATGGCTCGATGCCGTCGCCCGTTTCGGCGTCCGTGAGAGCCAGATCGAGGAAGTTGCGTCCGTAGCTCGGCTCCAGGCGAGTGGGCGCGTTCTGCATCGTTGCGAGGAAGAAGTCGTGGACCCGCGCCTGGTTCATGATGACGTGCGGGAACTCGGACAATCCCTCCTCCGTATCCACGATGCGGCCAGTGCGGGTAATCACGTTCGACTGGCTGGGATCGGGGTTCCAAAAGCAGGTTTCGTTGACCCAGTACGCCTCCTTGAGGACACGCTCGCTGAAGCCGAATGCCTCGAACATCTCCATCGTCCGGCATGCGATCCCATCGGCTTGACCGACGAGGAGGCGGCCGCGCTTCCGATCGATGATCCGAGTTGTGATGTTGGGGAAGGCCGCGAGTTGCGCGGCGAGTGTGAGGCCGGTCGGTCCGCAACCGATTATTAGGACATCGACCAGATCCGGCGATGCGCCCTTTAAGTGTGGATTTCCTCCTACCGCTGGTGGTTCGGCGATCGCTGGATCCCCGGACTTGTAGCCGTTGAGATGGAACTGCATCCGCGCAAATTCTCGGCCTGCTATCGGGGGCCTCAAACGGTCTATAGCGTCAGATCCGTTTCGGCACATTCATCTAATACCAAGTCTCGTTGAGCAGGACTCACGCTGGGTAGCGGTGGCGAGCGGGTTGTGATTCTGTCCTCTGGTTTGGAGCCTGAGGAGGATGGGATGGCCGCTCCTGTGCCGCTGCGGCCAGACTTTGATGCCGCGGCCCTGCGAACTCTGGCCAAGAGCTCGCGCGATCCGGATCAGACCCGCCGCCTTCTGGCTTTGTCGGCGATCTACGCGGGCAGTCCGCGCTCCGAGGCGGCCGCTCTCGGCGGGGTTGGGCTTCAGACCGTGCGGGACTGGGTGCTCGCCTTCAACGCTGAGGGGCCACATGGGCTGATCGGCGGCAAGGCTCCCGGTGCCCGCCCACGGTTGAATGCGGATCTGCGTGCCGCGCTGAAGGCCCTGGTCGAGCAAGGCCCGGTGCCAGCCGCGCACGGGGTGGTGCGCTGGCGTTTGGTCGATCTGGCTCAGATCCTGTTCGAGGACCACGGCGTCTCGGTCTCCGAGCAGACGCTGAGCCGGGTTCTGCGGAGCATGGGCTACCGGAAGCTCTCAGCCCGTCCGCGCCATCATGCTCAGGATCAGGACGTCATCCCGGCTTTTAAAAAGCCTTCCCGGTTCGCTTGGCAGAGGTCGCGCAGGCTGTCGGAGGCAAGCCGATAGAGATCTGGTTTTCCGACGAGGCTCGGGTCGGTCAAAAGAACTCCATCACACGTCGTTGGGCCCGCCGCGGCACACGGCCCGCAGCCTCAAAGGACCAGCGCACCGCCTCCGCCTATCTCTTCGGCGCGATCTGCCCGGCTCGTGGCACGGGAGCCGGGCTCGTCATGCCCCGCTGTACCACCGAGGCGATGAACCTGCATCTGGCCGAGATCGCCAGGGCCGTCACCGCTGGTGCGCACGCCGTGCTGCTGCTCGATCAGGCTGGCTGGCACATGACCCAGAAGCTTATCGTGCCGGCCAACATCACGCTGCTGCCGCTGCCAGCGCGCTCGCCCGAACTGAACCCGGTCGAGAACCTCTGGCAGTTCATCCGTGAGAACTGGCTCGGCAACCGGATCTTTGCGTCATACGAGGCCATCCTCGATCAGTGCTGCGACGCCTGGAACAAGCTCATCGATCAGCCCTGGCGCATCATGTCCATCGGCCTGCGGGCCTGGGCTCATGGGTTCTGATCAGTGAGAGTTGGTATAAACACATTCGTAGCGACAACGACAGTCTCGCGGCCCTTCTAGAGGTATCACCGGGAGAAGAACGCTAGCGTTTACCAGCGGTCATAGCGCCGCTTAAGCTCCGCGGTTCGCGCTTCCGTATGTCCGAGTAAGCAGGTGGCGATAGCTGGATAAGTCCCTGTACCGCCATGCCACTCATCGGTGATGAGATCGCCGCAGTCGGCATTGCGGAATCGCATCCAAGACTGTTGAGCAAGTCTGAGCTCCTCCTGCCACTTCTTACCGTTATCCTCGCTGCTGATCGATTTCATGGCGCGTGCGTAAATCGCGTTCAATTTCTTATCTGCGATTTCCTGGGCTCGACCCAGGCAGGCGGTCATCCCTGGGTTGATTACCTCAGAACAGGCAGCATCAAGTTTGCCCGCAACATCTCCGTAGGCCTTCGACAGCGCCTTCGCTGCATCCTCACCATGACGGTTCAGGCAGGCGTCTATTGTATTGTCATCCATGCAGGCCAAGGGCGGCGGTTCTTTCGAGGCTGATGGCGTCGCATCATTCGGCGCAGCGTATGCCGCGCTAAGAAAGCCGGCAGATAAAATAATAGAGAGAGCGAGAGCCTTCATCGTCGACACCTTTATATTCCGCGGGTGCTGCCTTAGCGTATGCGCCTATTCGTCCGGCGCGGTGTATATCCATCTCAAACTAAATCCATCGAGGGCTAGAAACGGGGGCGTTAAGGCCAGGAGGGGCCCAAAGTCCGCGTCTCAAATCTATTCGCGGTCGTAGCGCCGCTTAAGTTCTGCTGCTCGCTCTATGGTATGCGCGACCAGACAGGTTGATCCCGGTGGACCGGCGCCTGTACCGTCCATCCACTCGAATGATATGACATCGCCGCAGTCGGCATCCCGAAATCGAAGCCAAGCCTGTTGTGCGAGCTTGAGTTTTTCGCGCCATTTGCGGGCTGCGTCATCGTCGCTGCCTATCGACTTCATCGCACGGGCGTAGGTCTCATTGAGCTCCTTGTCCGCGACTCGTTGAGCACGCTCCAAGCAATCGCCGATGGCCGGGCCGATCACCTCGAAGCACATCGGAGCGACCTTTTTGGATGCGTCGGCGTAAGCCTTAGACAACATATTCACAGCCGCTTCGCCATGGCGGCTCAGACATATGGTTGGGTCGTCCGAGTCACATGTCTCAGCGGCGGGCGCACTTGGCGCTGCAAGGGCCATGGGCACCAAAGTCACGCTGGCCACTGCGCCAGCAAATGCACCGGCAAGGGTGCGAAGAGCGGCCTTGCTCATACTGCTACCTGATCTGACTGTAATACTGCAACAAGCCACAGATTTCCGGCCGTAATTTTGAGTTGTGTTGATCGCGTAGCATTTGTAATCTTGAAGCACGAGCTGCGCTTGCGGCAATTGCCACATGGCCGGACCGCGCCTCACAGGAGGCGCAGGTTGGATCACTTGGTTTCCGGCGCCTCAATAGTAACGCCCTGGAATGAAGCGAGTACGGGTCGCGTTCCAGTGACCTCTCATGTAGCCAACCGGCCGATTGGTGGCATGGCAAGCGGGGATCCACCTCGTGCCGTGATAGCAGAGTTTGCCGTAGCGGCTGAGCCAAGCGACGTTGGACACGAGGGGCTGATCGGAGGTTGTGAATGCCTTATCCAGGGCGATGATAGGTCCCGCATTCGCCGCGCCGATCGAGGCGATCGAAATGGCTGCGGCAACAACAATAGACTTCATGGATTGCTGCTTTCGTTAACAGATGGCGCATTGAACAGATCTAATTTGATCTGGGGCGATCCGGTTGATTTTGCCGGTTCGCTGCGGGAGTACATATCTCCGACCTCGGAGAGCTTAGGTGCTTCAGAACACGTCAGCTGCGGCGCCTCATTCGGCCTCCGCGCTGAAGAGCATCTCTCTCACAGCAGCGGCAAGGAGCCCGTATTCAAAATACTTGGCAGCGACGGTGGTAGCTTCGGAGTTGCAGGGTCACGGACCGGCGGAAGACCAGCCGCCGGCGGCCAGCTCGATCCGGTCGCCGTACGATTCGAGCATCTCGTCACGGTCTGGCCGGATGGCCTCGTCGGGAGCCGGGCCCGGGATGCCCGCGCCGTCTTCGAGGCGCTGTCCGAATCCGAGCAACTCGCGGCGATCGCCGCGGCACGGGCCTACGCGGCACACGCTCAGCGCAAGCCGGGCTACGCCTTCGCGTCGCAGACGTGGTTGCGCCAGACCGACTTCGCCCCGCTGCCCAGCCCAGGGCGCCGCACAGCCGCGTCTTCGTCCGCGACGACTCGCCCGGATGGGAAGCGTGGGCCGCAAACTACCGGCGCCTCGGCAGGCCGATGATGAACCCCCATCCACATCGGCGGCCAGGACGGCTGGCGCTTTGGGAGCCCGCTGCCGCCCACGGCAACCTCCGCGGCCTGATCGTGGCCGCTCCTCATCTGCCCGGTCCTCGCGATCGACCCTCTGATCAGGAGAGCCCCATGTCCGATTCCCCCGACGACCTCCTCAGCCCACTACCGGCATCGTGGCGGCCTTCGTCAGCCGCCAAGCGGTGGCCGCGGCCGATCTGCCCGGCCTGATGCGCACCGTCCGCGACGGCCTGCTCGCGCTGGGCGATGCGGGCCCGCCGATCGTCGCCGAGCCGGAGCCCGACCGCCCCGCCCCGACGCCCGCCCAGATCCGCAAGTCCGTCCACCCGGACAGGCTGATCAGCTTCATCAACGGCTGCGAATACAGGACGCTGAAGCGGCACCTCACGGCCTACGGTCTGACACCGGACAGCTACCGCGCACGCTTCAGCCTGCCCCACGACTATCCCATGGTCGTCGCCGGCTATGCTGCAAAGCACTCGGCGCTCGCGAAGGCGATCGGGCTAGGCGTGCACGGCGCCCAGGCGGCTGGCAGGCGAGCAGCAGCATCGTCAACGACGCCGAGCACTAAGCTCGACTTTGGCCACTCATGCGGCGTGGCAGAGGGCATAGGCCCAGGGCGCTGGCAAACGGAGGCGGGGTTTTGTTCGGGCGCGTCGGCGCGGTGATATTGCCAAAGTCCGCTCCCGCCAGATCGCATAGCGCACGGCGGCCAGAGCATCGGCGAAAGTCGGGCGCGGTTTGGGGTACCACGCGGCGGCCGCGATCCGTTGCCGTTGGTGGACCGGGAGCCGTGCAGCCAGCAGCGTGACGATCGAGAACAGGGCGAGCAGGCAGGGCGTTGTGCGGGCGATGGCCTTGTCCGACCACTGCCGCTGCGTCTCGACACCGAGATGGGCGCGCGCTTCCTGGAAGGTGACCTCAACAGTCCAGCGACGTACGAACCATCCGACGATCTGCGCGGGCTCGCGCACCGGTTCGGTGCAGAGCAGGGCCTGCGGTGCAAAGCGGCTCTCGGGATCGCGCACCAGCACCCATCGGATCGGCACGACCGGCAGACCGCCGTGCCGCCACACGGCGGTCCCGGAGGCGATCTCAAGGGTGCGCTCGCCCGCCCCGTACCAGCCAGGCACCACGACTGCGTGCCAGCGCGTGTCCTTGGCTGCAAGGATCGCGGCGAGCGTCGGCAGCCGCGCGCCTTTGGTCCGCGGGCGTCCGATCGTGCCGGGCGGCCGCGGTGGGGCCGGCTCGTAGAGAGCAGCATCCAGCCGCAGGCGGGTGATCGCCGTGATGCGGGCGCGGCGCATCGCGTCGAGGAACACCAAGGCCGAGAAGCCGCTGTCGCCCACCACCACGAGGTCGCGTGCGCGCAGCCAGCGGCGAGCCTGGAGAGCGAGTTGGCGTCCGACGTCGAGCAGAGGCTTGTGCCGACGGCCCCGTTCGCGACAGGCGCGCTCTGATGGCACCAGCGCGGTCAGAAACGGCAACGCCCAGACGCGCCCCGCCCAGGGGATCGGGGCGAGCACCATCAGGCTCATCCAGCGCAGCCCGCTCGCCTTGACGAAATGGCTGTCGGAGGAGCGAACTGGATCACGGTAGATGCCCTTGGCCGCGATCCGCTTGCCGCGGCGGCGCTCGATCGTGTCGTCCAATCCCAGGACCACGGGGCCACGTTGCGCGAACGCATCGACGAGGAGCCCGAGCAGGATACGGCTGCCGGAGCGCGGGCACCACGCCGCCCGGTTGAGGATGCGGTGGACGTTCACGAACCGCCGCTCCTGCGCGCGGCCCATGATGCGCAGGACGCTCGTCACCGTGCGCCGCCCCGGCGTCAGGATCGCGCCGATTAGCAGGTTCTGAGCGTGTCGCCACGAGCGGTGGACGAACAGCGGTGCGAACGCCAGGATGATCCCGGCGAAGCGGGCGGGCAGGGGCAGCATGGCGGTGTCTCTTGGCGGGGACGCCACCAGCCTATCCGTCACGCCCGCTTCGTCACCTCCGCCCACTCGACGCGCCGCAAATGGCCAAAGTCGAGCTTAGAGCGCGGGACAAAACCGCAGGTAGCGGGTTGGGTGGGCATGGACGCTCTCGTACCCGACGACCTGTGGGCGGTGATCGAGCCGCTTCTGCCGTTTGAGCCTGAGAAGCCGAAAGGCGGTCGGCCGCGTGCCTCGGATCGGGCGGCGCTGGCTGGCATCATCCTGGTTCTGCGTACGGGCATGCAGTGGAAGCACCTGCCGCGTTCTGAGGTGGGATGCAGCGGCAAAACGAGTTGGCGGCGGCTCGGCACGTGGCAGGCAGCCGGTGTTTGGGCCGCCCTGCACCGCGTGATGCTGGAGCAACTTCAGGACGCCGATGCGCTCAACTGGTCGCGCGCGGCCCTCGACAGTGCGAGCCTGTCAGCGAAAAAGGGGGCTCCGCGACAGGCCCGAACCCGACGGACCGGGGCAAGCCGGGGACGAAGCGCCACCTTGTCGTGGACGCCAACGGCACGCCGCTCGGTCTGACGCTGACCGGGGCCAACTGCAACGACAGCCGTATGCTGGCGGCGACCCTCGACGCGGTGCCAGGCGTGCGCACCGGCCGGCGTGGTCGCCCGCGACGCAGACCGGACAAGCTGCACGCCGACAAGGGTTACGATCACCGTCGCTGCCGGCGCGAGTGCCGGGCCCGCAGCATCACACCACGGATCGCGCGACGGGGCATCGAGAGCAGCCAGCACCTCGGCCGCCATCGCTGGATCGTGGAGCGCACCTTGGCTTGGCTCGCCCGCTTCCGCCGACTGACCATCCGATACGAGCGACGCGTCGACCTGCATCTCGCATTCACGACCCTCGCCTGTGTCCTCATCTGCAGGGCACAGATCAACCGGTTTTGTCCCTGACTCTTATACCGGTCGAGAAATGCCGTTTTGGGACGCGCAAAGCTTCCGGATCGACAAACGAGGATGACTCCCTAAGAGACGGTTTACCGATTGTTAATGTTTCCGTTTCTTTTCTGAATCTTCCCGATCGTATATTTAGAAGTCTTATTGGATGATTTTGACAGACGCCTATCGTTATCGTGCTGCGCTGCTCGCGGGTATGGCGTTCTCGATGCCCGCCACGGCCGGGAGCGCTGAGGGACTGCCGTGGGGCTTATATTCGGACAAATCTACCAGTATTGCTATCCCATTTGCGTCTCCAATTATCTGGAAGGCAAAGGACGAATTTGGCAACAATAGCCCCGGAGCAACGCTGAGTGTCGGTATCGACGGCATGAGCCCAAGCAATTTCATGCTCGATACTGGTTCGACGGGTATAGCCATCGGAAAAGACTCTAAAGTTTGGCAACCTGCTCCTGGCCAAGCGCCGATCGGACCGGGACAGATCACATATTCTAGCAGCCAGCGTGTCTTAACAGGTCAGCTCTACGAGACCACCGTGCAGCTTTACGACCCGGCAACGAAAAAACCTGTCGCTGCCGCGCGCGTACCCATACTGCAGGTGACGGCGGAAACAGTGGGCGGCGTTGCCGTAACCGGCGAAATTAAGACACAGATGTTTGGTGTCGGCTTCGGCCGTGAGGCAAAGGGTTTCCCGAATGGGACACCCGATGCAAATCCGTTGCTCAATATCAACTATATCGCCACTGGCGACGCATCCAAGCTTGTGCGTGGCTACATTATAACTAAGGACGGAATACAACTTGGACTTACCGCCGCAAATACACAAGGGACGACGTTCCTTAGGTTAACTGCCGGCCCGAAATCGGGGAACGCCATCGAATGGCAGATGACGCCGGGCGACCTGCAGGCTGGGGGCGCCATCGGCTCCGGAACTGTTCTGCCTGATACGGGCCTCTACGACTCCTACATCATCCTCCCGGATGGCAGCAGCCTCACACCCCATGCGAGGATCCCCAAGGGAACTCTCGTAACAGTTTACATGCCGGGTCGTACGAGCCCGCCTGTAGCGCTTTACAGCTTCAGCGTTGGTGACACGCGCAATCCGCTTGCGCCGGTGGGCGAGGTCTATGCGGAGAGCACGCCGGTGCCTGATACCGGCGCAACCTATATCAACACGACGATCACGATCCTCCGCGGCTTCAATCTCATCTATGACGCCGATAGCGGGTTCGCGGGTTACCAGCGCATTGCCCCCGAAAGTGCAGATCTCATTGCCCAGCCGATGATCGCACTGCAGGGAAGCTTGAGCTTGGCCTCGCAATTCACGACCGGCCTTCCCGTCTTCCTGATGAGTACGACGGCGCTGAACCCGCTCGATGTTGCGAGCCTCGGCGGCGACGTCTCCGGGCCTGGCGGCCTGATTAAGGTTGGGCTCGGCACCCTCGAACTTGCCGGCACCAACACCTATGCCGGCGGCACCACCATCCTCGGCGGCACCCTGGCCGTTTCCCGCGACGCTAATCTCGGCGCCGCCGGTACCGGCCTGACCCTCGGCGGTGGCACCCTCGAGGTCCTCGCCGACGGCTTCGCCACCGCCCGCCCGATCACGCTCGCCGGCCCCGGCACCCTGCAGATCGACGTCGGCACCGCCACCTTCGCGGGGCCGATTGCCGACGGCAGCCAGCCGGGCGTGCTGATCAAGTCCGGCTCCGGGACCGCCGTGCTGTCGGCCGCCAACACATTTACCGGCGGCGCTGTCATCAGCGCCGGCACTCTCGCCCTGACTGCCACCGGCAGCCTCATCGCACCGGTCCTCGTCGGTGCAGGTGCGAGCTTTCTCAATGCCGGCCTCGTCGCCGGCAGCGTCGGCAACTTCGGCGTGCTCGCCAACAGCGGTACCATTAATGGCGCGATCGCCAATGCCGGTATGGCCGTCAACGCCGGTACCATCGCCGGCGGCACGACCAACAGCGGCAGCCTGGTCAACGCCGGCACCCTCGCGGGCGGTCTGACCAACACCGGCACCGCCCTCAACACCGGCGCGATCGCCGGCGGCGTCATCAGCAGCGGCAGCCTGAGCAACGCCGGCACCATCGGCGGCGGCGTGGCCAACACCGGCCTCCTCGCCACCAGCGGCACGATCAGCGGCGGCCTGACCAATGCCGGCACCGTGCTCGCCAGCGCCGGCCGCATCGACGGCCCCATCGCCAACAATGCCGGCCTGCTCGCCGTCGCCGGATCCGTGGCCGGCACCGGCCCCTTCGCCAACGCCGCCGGCGCGACGCTCGCCGTCACCACGGGCGGCAGCTACAGCCTCGCCGGCCCCCTCGCCAATGCCGGCCTCGTCGCCGTCGCCCAGAGCGCCAGCCTCACCGCCTCCGGCGGCCTCAGCAACGCCGGCCTCGTCGCCAGCGACGGCACCCTCACCGCCGACCTGACCAACACCGGCGTCGCCCGCCTGTCCGGGCAGTTCAACGGCACGCTCACCAACACCGGCCTCGTGCAGATCACCGGCCCGCTCGCCGGGCTGACCGGCCTGACCAACACCGGCGCCCTCGACCTCGGCGGCACCGCCCTCACGCTCACCGACCTCGCCGGACCGGCCTCCGCCGTCCTGGGCAACGGCGCCCTCACGGTCGCCAGCGCGGCCGCCTCCACCTACGCCGGCGCCATCCTGGAGACCGCGAGCCCGACCAGCCTGACCAAGGCCGGCCCCGGCACGCTCCTG